>NZ_JBEOZN010000008.1:0-146317 GCF_040298085.1 Streptosporangium sp. NPDC001681
AGGCGCCCGCGCTCCCAGAGGGCGGCGAAGCCGTCGGACACCGCCGGCGCGTGTAGGAGCTTGCGGGCCGTGGCGAGGCTGCCGTGCTCGGCGAGACGAGCCCGAGGTCGGCCTTTACGCCGGCCCCGTATCAGCCCCTAAATAGGCAGGGCCTCAACAATTGAGGCGCCGCCGGGCAGTTCCACCTGCCGGTTGAGCCGGAAACCGGACTTGCCCAGGAGTTCGGCGTACTCGGAGGTGCTGCGCTCCATACCCTCGCCGAAAAGGGCGAGCATTCGCATATCGATGTCCTTACTGATGTGCGACCTGTCGTCGTCCGGCACCACGGCCTCCACCAGGAGTACTCGGCCGTCGTCGGAGATGGCCTCCCTGACATTGCGCAGAATCCGCACCGAGTCCTCGTCGGACCAGTTGTGGATCACACTGCTCAGTAGGTAGGCGTCCGCCCCGGCGGGTACCGAGACGAAGAAGTCACCGTCCACGAATTTGCACCGGCTTTCAAGGCCGGCCTCGGCGAAGAACTCCCTGGCCGCGCTGACCACCTGTTTCTGGTCGAACAGCACCCCGTCCAGATCTGAGTGCGCCTTCAGAACGGCGGCCAGGATGTGCCCCTTGCCACCGGCCACGTCCACCAGGGTTCGCACCCCGGAGAAGTCGTAGCGGGAGGCCACGGCGTCCGCGAACGGCCGGGCCCTGACCACCATGTAGTCGTTGAACAGCGCACCGGCCCCGGGGTTGGCCTTCAGGTAGCCGTAGAGGTGCCCGTGCCGCTCGACGAAGCCCGACCTGCCGGTGCGCACGGTCTGCGGGAGCATGCCCATGCCGTACCAGAAGCCCTCCTCGACGATCATCCGTACGGCGGAGCGGAGCGAGCCGGGCACGTCGGTGCGGAGGGTGACACCCGCCTCGGTCAGTTCGTAGGTGCCGGGCGCCGCGGTGGCGACCATGCCCATGGCGGCGAGCTCGCGGAGCACCCTGCCGAGCGCGGAGGCGTCGGCGCCGCAGCGCAGTGCGAGCTCGTCAACGCTCAGGGCGCCGTCTCGCAGGTGGTCGGCGCAGCCCAGTTCGGCCATCGTGGCCAGGGCGGCGAAACGGGAGACGCCACCGATCGCATCCCATACCGGTGCCTGTGGGTCGCTCATGAAAATCCTCTCTCTGCGGCGTGCGGCCCTGAGGGGGGACCAGCACGTCCCGGCAAGCGTGCGCGCCGGACCCGCGTGCTCGGGCGGGGAGCGGTTCGGGTTCCGGCAGGCGTTTTTGAAGATCGGGCCTCAGGGGGTCGAGGCCGACGGGCTCCGCATGCCGCGCACCAGGCGGCCGACCTCGGCGCGCAGGTGCACGAAGTCGGGGTGCTCGCGGGTGGTGATCTGGTCGCGCGGTCCCGGCAGGTCCACGCGCAGGTCACCGACGATCCCGGCAGGGGCCTTGGACAGGACCACGACGCGGTCACCGACGTAGACGCTCTCGTCGATGTCGTGGGTGATCAGCACGATGGTCATGTTGTGCAGGTTGCGGACCCGCAGGGTCAGGTCTTCCAGGTCCTCGCGGGTCTGGGCGTCCACGGAGCCGAAGGGCTCGTCCATCAGCAACAGGGCCGGGCGGTAGGCCAGGGCACGGGCGATGGACACCCTCTGCTGCATGCCCCCGGAAAGTTGCCACGGGTACTTGGCCGCGGCGCTGTCCAGGCCGACCTCCTCCAGCGCCTCCATCGCCGCCTGCCCGCGCTGCCGTTTGTCCATTCCCCTGCGGCGCAGCGGGAGCGAGACGTTCTCGACCACCGACATCCAGGGGAACAGGGAGCGGCTGTAGTCCTGGAAGACCACGGCCAGGTTGTCGGGGGTCTGCTCGACCTGGGCGCCGTTGAGCGTGACCTGGCCGCCACTGGGCCGGAGCAGCCCCGCGATGGAGCGCAGCAGTGTGGACTTGCCGCATCCTGAGGGGCCGACGATGCACACCAGCTCACCCTGGGCGACCTTCAGGTCGATGCCACCCAGCGCGTTGTGGGCGGTCGGTCCGCTGCCGTAGGTGTGGGACAGATTCGTGATCTCAAGCACAGCAGGTCCTCAGGTCGTCTGCTTGGCGGAGCGGTGCCAGGACAGGACACGTCGCTCGGCCGCCAGGAACGCCGAGTTGAACACGTATCCCAGGACGCCGAGCACCACGATGGTTCCCCACACGCCGGAGAAGTCGTATGACCTCTGGGCGTCCAGAAGCTGGAAGCCGATCCCGTCGGTGCTGCCGACCAGCTCGGAGAGCACCATGAGGATCAGCGCCAGTGACAGGCTGACCCGGAGTCCGGCGAAGATCTTGGGCATGGCCGAGGGCAGGATGATCCGGAACAGCCGCTCAGCGCCCGACAGCCCGAAGACCCTGGCGGTGTCCAGATGCTGGCGGTCGACCTGCCGCGCCCCCTCGGAGGCGTTGATCAGGACCGGCCAGACGATGCCGAACGCGATGAAGCTGATCTGCATCCGGGGGCCGATGGAGAACAACGCCATGAAGAACGCCAGCAGCATGGGCGGCGGGATGGCGCGGGCGAACTGGACCAGGGGGTCGATGAAGCGGAAGAGCAGCGGGGAGCGGCCCAGGGCGACCCCGAGGACGATCCCGACGACCCCGGCCAGCACCCACCCGGCCAGCAGCCGGCCGATGCTCGCGGGGATGTTCGTCAGCGCCGCCTCGGTCAGCCAGAGCCGCTCCGCGGGGCCGGTCAGCCACATCGTGTACATGCTGGTCGCGATCTGCGACGGCGGCGGGAAGCTCAGCATCTCGATGCCGCGGGTGAGCAGTTCCCACAGCAGCAGCACGACGGGCACCGGCCACAGCCGGACCACGCCGCGCAGCAGGCCGTTCATCAGACCACCTCCGTACGGGCGGTGTGCCAGCGGAAGATCCGCCGTTCCGCGAGCACGAACAGGCTGTTGGTGACCACGCCGATGATCCCGGCCCAGATGGCGGCGGCGATGATGTACTCCACCGCGTCCGCGCTGCCGCCGCTCTCCAGGACGTAACTGCCGATGCCCTGGGCGCCGCCGCCGAGCAGTTCCGCGCTGATCGCCACGATGAGCGCGATCGCGGACGCCAGCCGGACACCGGTGGCGATGAAGGGCGCCGTGCTCGGCAGGGAGACGCGCCACAGCACGGCCGACTTCCCGAACCCGAAGCTGCGGAGGGTCTCCTTGGCGAGCGGGTCGACGTCCTTGAGGCCGTACATCGTGTTGATCAGGACGGGCCAGGTCGCCGCGTAGACGATCAGGGTGACCTTCATGTCGAACCTGTCGGAGAACACGGCGAGCGCCAGCGGGATCAGCGCGATCGACGGGATCGGGCGCAGGAACTCAAGGATCGGCCGGAGCGCGCTCTCCACCCGGGGCAGGCTGCCGAGCAGGAACCCGGCGGGCACGGCGAGCGCGACGGTGAACAGCAGTCCAAGAGCCCAGGCCCCGAGGGTCGAGGTGACGTCGGAGAGGAACTCCCCGTCGGTCACCAGCGTGGCTGCTCGACCGAGCACCGTGGAGGCCAGCGGAAACACGAGCGGGTCGATCAGCCCGGTCCGGCCCGCGACCTCCATGACGCAGAACAGCCCCGCGACGCCGAGGGCGCCGCAGAGCAGTCTGTTGTCGAGCGGGTTGCGCCGTGTCACCCGAGGTTGCCGGGAAGGATGGTCTTGGCCTGGATCGGGCTCTTCAGGTAGCCCTGCTCGACCATCAGGTCGGCGACGCGCTGCAGGCGGGTCTCGTCAAGGCTGGTGGGGAAGGAGCCGAGGGTGATGACGGCGGCGGTCGCGGCGTCGATCTTGGTGTAGGTCGGCAGGATCTGCTCGACGGCCTTGCGGTCGGTGGCGGAGATCTGCTGGGCCTTGGCGATCGCCCGCTGGAAGGCGGCGACGGTGTTGGGGTTCTCGGTGGCGAAGTTCTCCATGACGACCACGCCGGCGATGGGGAAGTCCGCCGTGGAGTCGACCATCGTGTCGGCGAGCTTCTGGGCGCCGAGGTTCTTCTGCACCGCGGTCAGGGCCGGCTCCGTCATCCAGGCCGCGTCGACGGTCTTGCTGGCCAGCTGGGCCCCCATCTCGGGGAAGGGGAACTCCAGGAACTGCACGTCGTTCTCGGTGAGGCCGTGCGTCTTGAGCACCGTGGTCACCGCCAGGGTGCCGATGTTCTTGAGGCTGTTGACCGCGATCTTCTTGCCCTTGAGGTCGGCGGGCGTCTTGATCGATGAGTCCTTGGGCACCATGATGTTGAACGAGTTCGGAGCGGCCTGGTAGAGGTCCGAGATGATCTTCATCTTGTTGCCGGCCGCGACGGCGAGGAAGGCCGAGACGTAGTTCGTCTGGGTGGCGTCCAGGGAGCCGCCGACGAGGGCCTGCTGGGCCTGGGCTCCGCCGACCACCGGCTCGATGTCGACGGTGAGGCCCTGCTCCTTGAAGAAGCCCCGATCCTTGGCGATGTAGAGCGCGGCCGAGTCGGGGATCGGCAGCGCGCCGATCTTGATCTGGGTCTTCTCAAGGCCACCCGCGTTCGCGGCGGTGGTGTCAGTGGACTTGTCGGAACCTCCGCAGGCGCTCAGCACCAGGGCGGCTGCGACTCCTGCGATGACGGCCCGGCTCGCAAGTGTGAACCTCATGGGTCTCCTTAGCTGCATTAGCTGCATTTGACCGCCCCTGCCGGAACTCGCGGTAACTCATCGGGCGACATGGAGGGGGTCCCGGGAGGCATGTTGGTCAAGGGGGGGTTTGCCGACCGCGGATCAGAGTAGCGGAGTAGATCAGTCAAATTACAAATATCACCCCTTTCGCCCCTATCGCCCCGAAGCTACAAAGCAGGCATACGCCACCCAGTTGCCACATCCGTAACAATCAACAGATAGGCCCGCATAGCGGGCAAAAGCAAAGATGTCAATAAATCTGTTTCGCAACTTTGTGGAAGTTTGTGGTTACAGGGCGGAGAGTCATCGCCCGGTTACGGGTGCGGTGTGCCCGTTCGGTGGGAAATGCGAGTTATGTGCTGTTGGCCGAACTCATCCGGCTGTGCTCCAATAACCCCTACCCCATGGATGCGTCGGCGTCACTAGCACATCATTGCGTGACGCGATCCCCTCCAAGCAGACGATCCGAGGAGAGGCAGCGGAGGCCAGTGAGGACAGCGTCAATCCCCAGCGAACGCGAATCCGGGCTGGCACCTGCCCTGGGATTCGACAATCAGGGGGGGCAGCCGCAGAGCGGCCCGGGTCAGGGCCCAGACGGCTCCGGCTCCGAGAGGTCTGCGAGGAACGGCGGCAAGCTCGCGCTCAAGAACTGGCGGGTGAGGTCGCGACTGGTCGCGCTCATCGTCATCCCCACGGCCGCCGCGATCGTGCTGGGCGGCCTGCGGGTCACCACCTCGATCAGCAGCGCCGCCGAGTACGAGCGCGTGCGTACCACCGCCGAACTCACCGCGGGCCTGAGCAACCTGGCCGACGAGCTGCAGCTCGAGCGGGACCTGTCGGCCCGGTACGTGGCACAGGGGCGTCTGAGCACCGGCAAGTCGAACCTGCGCAAGCAGTACGAGAGCGTCGACGGTGTCGCCCGCGAGGTGCGCACCCGCATCGACGGCGTCATCAATGACAGCGGCATCGTTGAGTCGTTCAGCACCCGGAGCAGGGACGAGCTCACGCAGATCCGCGCCCGCATCGACGAGCTCAAGAGCCTGCGTGACGCGGCGACGGCCACCCAGATGCCGGCCCAGCCCATGGTCGCCGCGTACTCCCGTACCATCGCGGACCTGCTCGCCCTGCACGACGAGATCATTCAGGGCGTCGCGGACCAGGAGATCACCGCCAGCGCGGCCGCGTTCGCCGCGCTGGCCAGGGCCAAGGAACAGGCGTCCAGGGAGCGGGCGAACCTCGCCATCGCCCTCGCCGTCAGGGGGTTCAGCGCCGAAGGCCTCAACGCCATGCTGGCCGCCCGGGCGCAGTTCGACAGCGAGCTCGCGACCTTCCGCTCCGAGGCCTCGGTCGCCCAGCGCCAGCTCTACGACGACACGGTCAGCAGCCAGAAGAAGGACCGCGCGGCGGCACTGCGCGCCCGCGCCATCGTCCTGGCCCTCAACGGTCAGCCGCTGAGGAACGTCGACGTCTCCAGGACCGGACTCGGTGACCAGACGACGTGGTTCGACGCCTCCAGCGACATCGTCGAGCGCATGCGCACCGTGGAGGAGCAGGTCGCCGACACCCTCATCACGCAGAGCCGGGTCCTGCAGGAGTCGGAGCAGCGCGGAGCGCTGATCGCCGCCGGGCTGAGCGCGCTGCTGCTCATCCTCGTCCTGATCATCACCGCGGTCATGGCGCGGTCGCTGGTCAGGCCGCTGCGCAGGCTCCGTACCGAGGCGCTGTCCATCGCCGGCCAGCGTCTCCCCGAGACCGTCCAGAGCATGCGCGAGAGCGGCGAGGTCTCGACCACCGACATCACCCCGATCGGTGTCGCCTCCGACGACGAGATCGGTGAGGTGGCCCGGGCCTTCGACGAGGTCCACCGCGAGGCCGTGCGGCTGGCGGGCCAGGAGGCCACGCTGCGGAGCAACGTCAACTCGATGTTCGTCAACCTCTCCCGGCGCAGCCAGACCCTGGTGGAGCGCCAGCTCTCCCTCATCGAGAGCCTGGAGCAGGGCGAGCAGGACGAGGGCCGGCTCGGCAGCCTCTTCCGCCTCGACCACCTCGCCACCCGCATGCGCCGCAACTCGGAGAACCTCCTGGTCCTCGCCGGTCAGGAGCCCGCCCGCCGGTGGAGCCAGCCGGTCCCGCTCATCGACGTGGTCCGCGCCTCGCTGTCGGAGGTCGAGAACTACGAGCGGGTCGACCTGCAGCTGTCCGCGGGCGTGGCCGTGGCCGGAACCTCCGTCAACGACGTCGTCCACCTGATCGCGGAGCTCGTGGAGAACGCGATCTCCTTCTCCCCCCGGGAGACCAAGGTCATCGTCTCCAGCAACCGCATCGACGGCGGTGGCGTGATGGTCTCGGTGACCGACATCGGCATCGGCATGACCGCCGAGGAGCTCGCCCAGGCCAACTGGCGACTGGCCAACCCGCCGGTGGTGGACGTCTCGGTCTCCCGCCGGATGGGCCTGTTCGTGGTCGGCCGCCTTGCCCTGCGGCACGGCATCCGAGTCCAGCTCAGGCAGCAGGACAGCGGCGGCCTGACCGCCATGGTCCTGCTCCCGGAGAACCTGCTCGCCGTCACCGCCCGCCCGGGAGGCGCGCCCGGTGCCACGTCGCAGGGCGGAGACTGGGCCGGGTCCATGGCCTCCATGGACCGCCCGCCCGTGCTGGCCAGCCCCGCGGCTCCCCAGATGCCGTCCTTCGCCTCGTTCGAGGCCGCCCACCAGAACTCGTTCGCCTCCTTCGACCTGGGGCAGCAGTTCAACTCCTTCGAGGCCTCGCAGTCTCCCTTCGGAGGCGGCCAGTTCGGGCAGGCACCCGTCGACACCCCGTGGCCGGGACAGCTTCCGCCGCCCGGCGCCACCCCCGGCTGGCCGGACGCCTCCCAGCCCGACCCCACCGCGTGGCATCAGGGCCAGGGCAGCCCGTCCAGAGGCGACACCGGAATGTGGTCCGGGGGGCCGAGCGCGCCCGCGCGCGGTGACGCCCCCGTCTGGCCCGGCGGGCAGAGCAGGGACGGCGGCTCCGACGTCTGGTCGAGCTCCTCGTTCCGCGGCGGCGACTCCGGAGGCTGGCCGTCCACCGGTAACTCCGGTCCGTTCGGGCGGCGCCCGTTCGACGCGGCGGACAACACCGGCCCGCTGCCGGTGATCCCCGACTCCTCGCCCATGGAAGAGGCGAAGGAGGAGTTCCTGCCGATCTTCGCGGCCGTCGAGTCCGACTGGTTCAGGAAGGTCGATCCGGTCCAGGCCGCCGAGGAACGGGACGAGGAGGTCGAACCGGCCCGGCCGGCCCAGGCCGTTCAGGAGACCGTCCAGCTCTCACAGCAGGCCGCCCCCACGCAGGGGACCGGCTGGTCGTCACCCGCCGACGTGGGCTGGCAGGCGGCCAAGGCCGCCAGCGAGCCCTCACTCGGCGGGATCACCGGTTCCGGGCTGCCCAAGCGGGTGCCCAAGGCGAACCTGGTGCCCGGCACGGCCGCGCCCGACCTGAGCGCGGCCCCCCAAACTCCCGCGCTCCGGCCGACAGTCTCCCCGGAGGCGGTGCGCAACAGGCTGGCCAGCTTCCAGCAGGGCGTACGGCAGGGCCGCGCGGCCGCCAGGGGCGGAGCCGCGGACGGACGGCCGTATCCCGACTTCGGCCGGGACGTTGAAGGAAACAAGGAGGACCGGTGAGCGAGCTCATCATGGTCGCCAAGGAGGATGACACGTGCGCGAAATGAGCCAGGCCGCCCGGGGGGTCAATTGGCTGATCACTGACTTTGTGAACAACGTCCCAGGTGTGGCGCACACAGTCGTCGTGTCGGCGGACGGTCTGCCGTTGGCGTATTCCGACGGATTTCCCAGGGACAGGGCGGACCAGCTGGCCGCGGTCGCGGCCGGCCTGATCAGCCTGACCCAGGGCGCCTCACGGGTTTTCGAAGGCGGTGCGGTCACCCAGACCGTGGTGGAGATGCAACGAGGGCTGCTCCTCATCATGTCCATCAGTGACGGTTCCTGTCTGGCGGTGCTGGCCGCCGCCGACTGTGACATGGGACTGGTGGCCTACCAGATGACGATGCTCGTCGAGCGGGCGGGCCAGGTGCTGACCCCGGCCGTCCGTGCGGAACTGCAGTCTTCCCACTCACGGTGACGGCGATGACGCTAGGAGGCTGTCGTGGCAGGCCGCGGCTGGACCGGTGAGGGCGACCCGCACAGCGGGTTTCCCTACCAATCGATGGACGACCCCCACCGGCAACAGGGGGGTCCTTCGCATCTCATGCAGCCGGCGCCGTCGGAGCAGAGCTCCCTCGTCCGTCCGTATGCCGTGACCGGGGGGCGCACCGCCCCCCGGACCCAACTCGCCCTGGAGGCCCTGGTCTCCTCGGCGACTTCCATACATCACGATTTATCCACCCGCACCCCGGAGTATCAGGCGATCAGTGCCCTGTGCCGGCAAGTGCGTTCGGTCGCTGAGATCTCCGCGATGCTCCGCATCCCGCTCGGCGTGACCCGGATCCTGGTCGCCGACATGGCCGCCGAGGGTCTGATCCAGCTGCATCAGCCGCAGCTGGACGCGGGCAAGCCGGATCTCAACCTGCTGGAAAGGGTGCTCAGTGGACTTCGCAGGCTCTAGCCGCGGCGGCGGCCTGACATCGACGAAAATCGTCGTCGCCGGGGGATTCGGTGTCGGTAAGACCACGTTCGTGGGGGCGGTGTCGGAGATCCTGCCGCTGACCACGGAGGCGGTGATGACCGACGCCAGCGCCGGGATCGACGATCTCGGCCTCACTCCGAACAAGACCACCACCACGGTCGCGATGGACTTCGGTCGCGTCTCGCTGGACCGCGACCTGATCCTTTACCTGTTCGGCACGCCCGGCCAGCACCGGTTCTGGTTCATGTGGGACGACCTGGTCCGCGGCGCGATCGGCGCGATCGTGCTCGTCGACACCCGGCGGCTGGCCGACAGCTTCCCGGCGATCGACTACTTCGAGGAGGCCAAGCTCCCCTTCGTGGTCGCGGTCAACGGGTGGGACGGCACCTACCTGCACGGTGAGGAGGAGGTACGCGAGGCGCTGACGCTGGCGCCTCACATCCCCATCTCCAGGACCGACGCCCGCTCGCGCGACGCGGTGAAGGCCACGCTCATCACGCTTGTGGAGCACGCGCTCACCGTGCGGATGGCCGTTCCCGGCTGGGGCCGCTGACCGCGGGAGGGCGTCAGTCGCACCTCCCAGCGGATAGGCTGGGAGGTCGAGTCGCAGACCTGTAGCGCAGAGGCTGGCCAATCACGTGTTCGAGACGCTTTCCGACCGGCTGACATCGGTCTTCTCCTCCCTTCGATCCAAGGGTCGGCTCTCCGAGGCCGACATCGACGCGACCTGCCGCGAGATCCGCATCGCGCTCCTCGAGGCCGATGTCGCGCTGCCCGTGGTCAAGGCGTTCGTCGCCCAGGTCAAGGAGCGCGCCCGCGGCGCCGAGGTCTCCCAGGCGCTGAACCCGGCGCAGCAGGTCGTCAAGATCGTCAATGACGAGCTCATCGAGATCCTCGGCGGCGAGACCCGGCGGCTCCGCTATGCCAAGAACCCGCCGACCGTCATCATGCTCGCGGGCCTGCAGGGCGCGGGCAAGACGACCCTGGCCGGCAAGCTCGCCCGCTGGCTGCGTGAGCAGAACCACACGCCGCTGCTGGTCGCCGCCGACCTCCAGCGGCCCAACGCGGTACAGCAGCTCTCGGTCGTGGCCGAGCGCGCGGGCGTCGCGGTCTACGCGCCCGAGCCGGGAAACGGCGTCGGCGACCCGGTCGCGGTGGCCCGCCAGTCGATCGACCACGCCAAGCGGCAGCAGCACGACATCGTCATCATCGACACCGCGGGCCGCCTGGGCATCGACCAGGAGCTGATGAAGCAGGCGGCGGACATCCGCGACGCGGTCTCGCCCGACGAGGTCCTGTTCGTCGTCGACGCGATGATCGGCCAGGACGCCGTCAGCACGGCCCAGGCGTTCATGGAGGGCGTCGGTTTCGACGGCGTCGTGCTGACCAAGCTCGACGGCGACGCCCGCGGTGGCGCCGCACTGTCGGTCCGCCACATCACCGGCAGGCCGATCATGTTCGCGTCCACCGGTGAGAAGCTCGAGGACTTCGACGCCTTCCACCCGGACCGGATGGCCTCCCGCATCCTCGACATGGGTGACATCCTCACCCTGATCGAGCAGGCCCAGAAGACCTTCGACGAGGCCGAGGCCGCCAAGATGGCGAGCAAGCTCACCTCGGGCGAGGGCTTCACCCTGGAGGACTTCCTCGAGCAGATGATGATGGTCCAGAAGATGGGCCCCATCAAGAACCTGCTCGGCATGATGCCCGGCATGGGGCAGATGCGTGATCAGCTCAACCAGGTGGACGACCGCGACCTCGACCGCATCGCCGCCATCATCCGCTCCATGACCCCCGCCGAGCGTCACAATCCGAAGATGATCGACGGCTCACGTCGTGCCCGTATCGCGAGGGGCTCCGGTGTGACGGTGACCGAGGTGAGCGGCCTGGTCACCCGCTTCTTCGACGCCCAGAAGATGATGAAGCGGATGGCCGGCGGCATGGGCATCCCCGGCATGCCCGGCGGTCGCAAGGGGGCCAAGGCCGCGCAGAAGAAGGCGGCCAAGGGACGCAGGGTCAGCGGTGACCCGCGCAAGGCGGCGCTCGGCAAGGCCGCCCCCGACAAGTCCGGCGAGCCCGCGGCCCCGGCGGGGAACGGCCTCCTCGGCAAGCTCGGTTCCCGGCAGCAGCTGCCTCCTGGCCTGGAGCTGCCGCCGGGCTTCGACCCCTCGAAGTTCAAGCTCCCCGGTCAGAAATGAGCGATGGCCCCTTCCACGCGCGTGCCAGATGGATCTGGGTGATCATCGTCGCGGGGTTCATCCTGGTGGCCGTGCTCGAACTGCTCGGGGTACGTCCGAAGTAGCGCTCCCACCACGGCATCCCGGCCGACGGATCGTACGGCGGGTACGCGGGCCGCGCGGGTGCTCCCGGGGGTGCGGGAATCTCCGGCGGCTGGGCGGCTCCCGGCAGGATCGGCGCCTCGGGCAGGACGGGGGCTCCGAGCCGCGAGGCGGTCCCCGGCGGGTCGAGGGTCTCCGGCGGGGCGGGTGCTCCCGGCCGCGCCGGAGCCCCGGGCAGGAGCGGGGTCTGAGGAGGCACGGACGTTCCTCGTGGGACGTGAGACGGCCAGGGGATCCAGGGGACACCGTCGTGGCCGGTTCCCGGGGTTACGGCGGGGGACGGGGCGGACGCCGGAGGCGCGTCGGCCTGACCGGCAGGGGTCGCCCTGATGGTCAGCACCGCTCCCAGCACGGTGATGGATCCGGTCGCGGTCAGCAGCAGAGATCTGAGGGTGGTTGCCACGGCGGCCATTTAGCGCAGCAGGCCGGACCCGCCGGGGGCCCGGACACACGTGGATTACCGAGATTTGCCCTCCGGCCGCCGCGGGGGATGGCCGCGGATTGGCCGGGCACCCCCGCGCGTCTGGCACAATGACATGTTGGAACATCGTGACACGTGGTTGCCCTCTCACTCCCGCGTGCCATGCCTGTCCCTCGATCGGTCCTCTCCTCGTGCCCCACTCGATGAGACACCGTTCACCCACGCTCTAATGCAGGAGAGACCACACCAGTGGCAGTCAAGATCAAGCTCAAGCGGCTCGGCATGATCCGCAACCCGCAGTACCGCATCGTCATCGCCGACAGCCGCACCAAGCGTGACGGCCGGGCGATCGAGGAGATCGGCCTCTACCACCCGAAGGAGAACCCCTCGCGCATCGAGGTCAACTCCGAGCGGGCGGCCTACTGGCTGGGTGTCGGCGCGCAGCCGACCGAGCCCGTCCTCAAGCTCCTCAAGCTCACCGGCGACTGGCAGAAGTTCAAGGGCGAGTCGGCTCCGGCTCCGCTCCTGGTCGCCGAGCCCAAGGCCGACCGCCACGCCGCCTACGAGGCCGCGGCCAAGGAGGCGCTGTCTCTGGAAGCCGCCACCACGCCGAAGAAGTCGACCCGCAAGGCGGCTCCCAAGGCTGAAGAGGCCCCCGCCGAGGCCCCGGCTGAGCCCACCGCGGCCGCCGAGGAGAAGCCGGAAGGCGAGGCCTGAGGTGCTTGAGGAGGCCCTCGAGCACCTGGTGAAGGGCATCGTCGAATATCCCGACGACGTCCAGGTTCACGCTCGCCGCATCCGTAGCGGGCGTGTGCTTGAGGTCCGGGTGCATCCCGAGGACCTCGGTAAGGTCATCGGCCGCGGTGGCCGTACGGCCAAGGCGCTTCGCACGGTCGTGAACGCCCTCGGCGACGGCAAGTACGTCCGGGTCGATCTGCTCGACCTGAACGAGGCCCGCTAGCCGCCGGACGCGTCCAATCGAGCGAACGGGCCACCCGCCCAGCGCGGGTGGCCCGTCTGCTTTCCACCGGCACCACTATGTGAGGAGGCGGGCGTGCAGCTCGTCGTAGGGCGGATCGGTCGCCCGCACGGACTCCGCGGAGACGTGTCCGTGGAGGTGCGCACCGACGAGCCTGACAGGCGCTTCGCCCCGGGCACCGCCCTGGCCACCGACCCCGCCTCGGCCGGCCCGCTGGTCGTCGAGTCCCGCCGCTGGCATTCGGGCATCCTGCTGGTCAGGTTCGAGGGCGTGAGCGACCGCGACCACGCCGAGGAGCTCCGCGGCACCATGCTCGTCATCGACTCGGCGGACATTCCGCCGTCCGACGATCCCGACGAGTTCTACGATCACCAGCTCATCGGCCTCACCGTGGTCAAGCCCGACGGCGAGCGGGTGGGCGAGGTGTCCGACGTGCTCCACCACGGCCAGGACCTGCTCGTCGTACGGCGTGGGAAGGCGGAGGTCTACGTGCCGTTCGTCAAGGCGCTGGTCCCGGTGATCGACCTTGAGAAGGGCATCCTCGTCGTGGACGCCCCGGCGGGACTGCTCGATCCGGACGAGATCGTCTGACATGCGCGTCGACGTCATCTCGATCTTCCCCGAGTACTTCGCCCCCCTCGACGTCTCCCTCATCGGCAAGGCCCGCGAGCGCGGCATCCTCGACGTCCGTCTCCACCAGCTCCGCGACCACGCCCACGACGTGCACCGCACGGTGGACGACACACCCTACGGGGGCGGCCCCGGCATGGTCATGAAGCCAGAGCCCTGGGGAGAGGCCCTCGACGAGGTCCTCGCCGCGGACCCCGTGGCCCTGCCGCGGATGATCGTGCCGACTCCCAGCGGTGTGCCCTTCACCCAGAAGCTGGCGATGGAGTACGCCGCCGAGCCCTGGCTGCTGTTCACCCCGGCCCGCTACGAGGGCATCGACTCCAGGGTGATGGCCGAGTACGGCGCGCGCATGCGGGTGGACGAGGTCAGTATCGGGGACTACGTGCTCGCCGGAGGCGAGGTGGCCGTGCTGGTGATGATCGAGGCCATCGGGCGGCTGCTGCCGGGGGTGCTCGGCAACGTCCACTCGGCCGTGGACGACTCCTTCGCGCCCGGCGCGATGGAGAACCTTCTCGAAGGCCCCGTCTACACCAAGCCGCCCGAGTGGCGGGGGCACGAGGTGCCGGAGATCCTGCTCTCCGGGCATCACGGAAAGATCGCCCGGTGGCGGCGGGACCAGGCACTGCGCCGTACCGCGAGGAACCGGCCCGAACTGCTGGCGGCGCTCGCCCCGCAGAGCCTGGACAAGCACGACAGGCAGCTCCTGTCCGAGCTCGACCAGCCCGGGACCGGACCCGTCGGCCAGGCTCCCTGACCGGTTCCGTCCCCTGGCCGACGGAGCCGATGCGGAGGCCGGCCCGGCCGCCCTGACCGGCTGATTTCCGGTCGGTCGGGAAAATATGGCAGACTGAAGCGTTGCCGCCGACCGTCCATGGGTTGGCGCGCACTGCCGGAAGAGCGACCCGGCTCCCGAGACACAGTCCACTTCAGCACGCGTGTCCATCACGACGCCGCTCCGTCGCGGCCGGATGGACCTCCGGGTGCGTTTAAAAATGAGGTACCACTGCCATGCACACGCTGATCAGCGAGCTCGAGAAGTCCGCGCTCCGCACCGACATCCCGAACTTCCGGCCCGGTGACACGCTCGAGGTCCACGTCCGGGTCATTGAGGGCAGCAGGTCCCGTGTCCAGGTCTTCAAGGGCTTCGTCCTCCGCCGCCAGGGCGGTGGCGCCCGCGAGACCTTCACGGTTCGCAAGGTCAGCTACAGCGTCGGCGTCGAGCGCACCTTCCCGGTGCACAGCCCGGTCATCGAGAAGATCGTCCTCGTGACCCGTGGCGATGTCCGCCGTGCCAAGCTCTACTACATGCGTGACCTGCGCGGCAAGGCCGCCCGTATCCGCGAGAAGCGCGAGGCCCGCTAGGCGCGCGGTAGTCGCCGCCCTGGCCCGCGTCCTCTTTTCCGGGAGCGGGCCAGTCGCATGTAAGGAGGTTTGACCTCCTATGGCAATACGCATGGCTATGCGGTACCCCGTCACTCGACCACTTGGTGCCGCCCATCATCTAGGCTCGTCAGCGATGACTAGCGAAGACCGGGAGTACGGCGCAGTCTCGCGTCGACCTGTCGAGGACGAGGTGGACGTGGTCGCCGAAGACACCCAGAAGAACGCCAAGAGCGACAAGGGCAAGAAGAAGGGCTCCTTCTGGAAGGAGCTGCCTGTTCTGATCGTCGTGGCGGTGGTGCTCGCTCTCATAATCAAGACCTTCGTGATCCAGGCGTTCTACATTCCTTCGGAGTCGATGGAGAACACCCTCCTCACGAACGACCGGGTCCTGGTCAACAAGCTCGTCTACCGCGTCCGGGACATCGAACGCGGCGACGTGGTGGTGTTCTCCGGGGTCGACTCCTGGGATCCCGAGATCGTCCTTGAGGAGCCGTCCAACCCGGTCACGGGGTTCTTCCGCTGGGTCGGAACCGCCTTCGGCGTGGTCCCCGGTGAGAAGGACTACATCAAGCGGGTCATCGGCGTCGGTGGCGACACGGTGAAGTGCTGCGACGCCCAGGGCCGGGTGACGGTCAACGGGGTCCCCCTCGACGAGGACTACCTCTACCCGGGTGACGTGCCGTCCCAGAGGTTCTTCGAGGCCAAGGTCCCCGAGGGCCGCCTGTGGGTGATGGGCGACCACCGGTTGGTCTCCCTCGACTCCCGCTCCCACCTGGGCGATCCCGGCGGCGGAACGATCTCGGTGGACAAGGTGATCGGCCGGGCCTTCGTGATCGTGTGGCCGTTCTCCAGGGCCACGACCATCCCCATTCCCGACACCTTCGGTCAACCGGCTCTCAAGGCCGCCGCGGCCGTGGGAGGCGCGGCCCCGTTCCTCGCGGGCTTCGCAGGCGCAGTGCCGCTGGTGCTGTGGCGTCGTCGCCGGCTTTCAAGGCGGTAACCGGACCTCATGACCGTGGAACCCGAGGCTGACAAGAACAAGAAGTCCGGTAAGGGCGGCAACCTGCGCGAGTCGCTGTTCCTGCTGGCGTGCGGGGTGGTGGTGGCGCTGCTGTTGCAGGCCTTCGTCTTCCAGTCGTTCTGGATCCCGTCGGAGTCGATGGAGAACACCCTTCAGGTGGGTGACCGGGTGGTCGTCAACAAGCTGCACGGCGACGCCGAGCGTGGCGACATCGTGGTTTTCAAGGGCTGGAACGACGAGGACACCATCAAGCGGGTCATCGCGGTCGGTGGTGACACGGTGAAGTGCTGCGACGCCAAGAAGCGGATCACGGTCAACGGAGTGCCGCTCGAAGAGGGCTCCTACCTGTATCCCGGCGACTTCCCCTCGGGGGACGCGTTCGAGAAGGTGGTCCCCGCCGGGAGACTGTGGGTCATGGGCGACCATCGCACCGCCTCCGCCGACTCGCGCGCCCACGAGGAGCGGGAGGAGGAGGGCACGGTCTCCGAGGACGACGTCGTCGGCCGTGCGGTGGCGATCTACTGGCCGTTCTCCAGGGCCACGATCCTTTCGAGGCCGGAGAGCTTTCTCAAGGTGAGATAGCGGTACCGAATGCACCGGAGGGGGCGTACTCTCTGGTCATGGTCGCTGTGTCACCCGAGGTGTCATGACGGTTGCGTTTCGCCCCAGGCCCAGCGTGGTCCGGCGCGATTTAGGGCTGTACGGCTACGAGCGGGCCCTTGACCGCCGCGGGCTCGGTCCCGTGGCAGGGGTCGACGAGGCGGGCCGTGGCGCCTGTGCCGGGCCTCTGGTGGTCGCCGCCGTGGTGCTGGGCGGCCGGATCGACGGCCTGGGTGATTCCAAGCAGCTGACGGCCTCCCGTCGTGAGTCGTTGTACGAGCGGATCACGGCGACCGCGGAGGCGGTGAGCGTGATGGTGATCCCGCCGGGTGAGATCGACGCCCGTGGTCTGCACAGATCCAACATCGACGGAATGCGCAGGGCCGTGGCACGACTTCCCCGTCAGCCCGGCTACGTTCTCACCGACGGGTTTCCCGTTCCCGGGTTGCCCATGCCGTCATTGGGGGTGTGGAAGGGAGATCAGGTCGCGGCCTGCATCGCCGCGGCCTCGATCGTGGCCAAGGTGACGCGGGACGAGATGATGGTCGCGTTGCACGAACGTCATCCCTGGTACGGATTCGCCGTGCACAAGGGGTATGGCACCGTCGATCATCGCAGGGCTCTCAGAACCTACGGTCCGTGTCCGGACCACCGCTTCTCGTTCTCGACGGTGGCACGGTCAGGAGCGGGCGAGGTGATGGGTGAGAATGAACTGGGGGCCGGTGCGTCTGATCGGGCGGGCCGGGGTGTGCGTTTAACAGGAGGACCGGTATGAGCGCAGAGGATCTCGAGAAGTACGAAACCGAGATGGAGCTGCAGCTTTACCGTGAGTACCGCGACGTTGTCGGCCTGTTCACATACGTCGTGGAGACTGAGCGGCGCTTCTATCTCACCAACTCCGTCGATCTCGACGTGCGGACCGCCGAGAACGGCGACGTGTTCTTCGACGTGAAGATGCAGGACGCCTGGGTCTGGGACATGTACCGGCCCGCGAGGTTCGTCAAGAACGTCCGCGTGGTGACCTTCAAGGACGTGAACGTCGAGGAGCTCGCCAAACCCGATCTGGAGATGCCGAAGGAGGGCTTCTCCTCCTGAGGGGCTTTGCGGCTTTTTGACCATTGCTGAGCGGCGAGAACGCTGTCCGCGGGGCCGGGGCGTCGTCCACAGGGGCGCCTGGTGTCCGGCCGGTTGTCCACAGAGTCCCGTTCGGCTCGTCGGGGGCGCGGTGAGCTGAGCGAAGGTCGGGAACTGGAGGTGGTTCCATGGCCGCGAAGGATGAGCTCGGCAGGTACGGCGAACAGGTCGCCGTCGACTATCTGCTCGCGCACGACCTGCAGATCCTGGATCGCAACTGGCGATGCCCGGACGGGGAGATCGACGTCGTCGCCCGAGAGGGGCGCACGCTCGTCGCGGTGGAGGTGAAGACCCGCTCCGGCCGCCGTCACGGCACCGCCTTCGAGGCGGTCACCGATGCGAAGATCGCGCGCCTGCGCATGCTCGTGGCCAGATGGGTCGCCGAGCACCAGGAGGGGTTCGACGCGATCCGCGTCGACGTCGTCGCCCTTGAGCGGTTCGCCGGGGATTTCGCCATCCGCCACGAGCGGGGGGTGTGCTGATGTCTCCTGGCCTGTCCTGGATCATTCGCTCCCCACATCCCACCCCGTGGGAGGTGAGGTGAGTGGCCGTCGCACGTACGCGCTGCGTCGCCCTGGTCGGGGTGACCGGCCGTCTCGTCGAGATCGAGGCCGACATCGGCAGCGGTGTCGCGGGTCTGCACCTGATCGGAATGCTGGACACCGCGCTGAGCGAAGCCCGCGACCGGGTCCGCTCCGCCCTGGTCAACAGCCGGTACGCGTGGCCCGACGCCCGGATCACCGTCAGCCTGTTTCCCGCCAGCCTGCCCAAGCGGGGCAGCCTCTTCGACCTGGCGATCGCGATGGCCCTGCTCGCGGCGGCCGGATTCGTGCCCGCGGCCAGGGTCGCCGAGCCGTTCTTCCTGGGTGAGCTGGGGCTCGACGGCTCGGTGAGGCCGGTGAGGGGCGTTCTCCCCGCGGTGCTGGCGGCCGTCGCCGCGGGTGCCCGCACCGTCGTCGTCCCCGCGCGCAACGCCGCCGAGGCGGGTCTCGTGCCGGGCGTGACCGTGATCCCCGCGACCACCCTGGGCGCGCTGGTGAGCGGGCTGCGAAGCGGCGAGCCGCCGGGAGGCGTCCTGGACGGCGCCGGAGACCCCGGTCACCGGGCCGCGCGCCCGCTTCCGTCGGGATGTCCCGGCGAGGCCGTCCCCGGGCACGACCTGGGAGACAGTGCCGCCGGTGGCGCCGAGGACGGCCCCGACCTGGGAGACGTCGCCGGGCAACCCGTCGCCCGCCGCGCGCTGGAGGTCTGCGCCGCCGGTGGTCACAACCTCTGGATGCTCGGTCCTCCCGGCACCGGCAAGACCATGCTCGCCGAGCGGCTGCCGACCCTGCTTCCGGCCCTGGAGTGGGATCAGGCCCTGGAGGTGACCGCCATACACTCGGTCGCCGGAGTGCTGCCCAGGGACCGCCCGCTGCTGGTCCGCCCGCCGTTCGTGGCGCCACACCACACCGCGACCGTCGCGTCCGTCATCGGTGGGGGCAGCGGGATGATCCGTCCTGGTGCGGTCTCGCTGGCCCACCGGGGAGTGCTCTTTCTCGATGAGGCCCCAGTTATGTGAACTGTCAAGTTGTCGCTGCTGGCTAGATGTCGCAGTCCTGCGTGCAGTGAGGCTGCCTCGCGGCTGAGAGGCTTCACGTGCCCCTGTCGACCTGACCCTGGAGCTAGACCTCCCGGGCTTCAGCCGAAGCCTCCTTGCCCCCCTCAAGGGCGAGTGGGGTGTCTTCACCGGCTGAGGGCCTTGAGGCATCGACGGTGCTGCTGGAAGATGTAGAGCGCGCGGGCAGCAGTGCCGCGGTGATGGCGACCAGCGCTGCTGCGGCGCTGACTCGCTCCTCGGGAAGCAGAAGGCCGATCACAGCGCTGATCAAAATGATCGCAGCGCGACGCCGTCGCGTCGCCAGAGGGTTTCGGGCAAGATGGATGATGGACCGGACGAGGCGCATAGGCGTGTTCTCTTTCGGTTCGGGCATCTGTCCGTCCGCCGCCTGAGGTTGCGAGCCAAGTGGGCGGCGTCCGGACAGTGTCCGGGCTGTCCGGACTCTTTAATTCCTACCACCCCTGATATGCAGGCGTTTCGTGTGCGCAGAGTATGGGATGTTTAGGTGACAAGCAGGGGACAAGGGGGCGTCATGGTGAAGAGAAGCTTGGGGGCTCCGAAGGTGCCGCGGGGACCTCAGTACGACTTCTTTGATCTGCTCCAGGGGATAGTCCGCCGTCATGGTGATCTCTCCCTAAGTGATCTC
Organism: Streptosporangium sp. NPDC001681; assembly: GCF_040298085.1. NCBI lineage: Bacteria > Bacillati > Actinomycetota > Actinomycetes > Streptosporangiales > Streptosporangiaceae > Streptosporangium > Streptosporangium sp. NPDC001681. Next base: position 20,024 of record NZ_JBEOZN010000008.1, read on the forward strand.
GTCGCTCAGGGGGTGCGTTGCAGTCGGCAAGTCCTCCATCGCGTGCTCGTCGGCCCCGACCTTCCAAGCAGGCCACTGGTCGCGATGCTCCTTGACGTCCTGAACTGCTCCGACGAGGAGAAGAAAGCGGTCGAAGGGGCCCTTCTGCGCGCGCAGGAAGATCGAATTCGTCGGCGCAGGCGCGACCAAACCATGGCCGGGGACAAGAGCAACCCTGCGCAACCGTTAAGACGCACGCAGCTGTTAAGGATCAAGGATTTCCAGCGTGAGCTCCATCAGCTTAGGGCTGCTGCAGGAAGTCCCAGCTTTCGCGACATTGCGGCGAGGAGCGGGCAGTATGGGCTGCTCCTGCCTAGAAGCACCCTGGGTGACTGGTTTCAGGGGCAGCACATCCCCTCGAACTTCGATGCGCTCCTTGTTCTGGTTCACACGCTTGAGGCGATGAGATCAGCTCAGGACGGCTCAGAGACGCGTGTGGATCTGGAGAAGTGGCGTAGCCTCTGGGCGGCTGCGAGACCGGAGTCCGTGCCCGTCGGTCGAGACGTGTCCGGGAGCGGTCTCCGGCCATAACCCGGACGTGACCGGTGGTAGGCCAGTGAGCTGCGGTTATGCAGACAAAGTTCTGACGTGTCCGGAAGCGTTGCCGGACACCGAGAAAATGAGTCATCCTTCCCCGGCGCCCGACGGGGTGCTCCTCAGCGGCCGGACCTTCCTGTCGGCTTCAACGTGCTTTCGGAGGCGGCGACACTCTGCCTCGAGTTCGGCGTTGCGCAGGGCCAGGACCTGGATCTGATTGGCGTAGTTCTTGACGAGTTCCTCCAGCTCGCGTCGCCCTTCGGCGGCCTGCTGGGCCTGCTGACGGGCCTGGCGGCGCAGCTCTGTGACCTCGTCTCGGAGCTGGATCAGTTCGGGCTTGCGTGCTTCGATATTGGTCTTGGCCGCGGTGAACTTCTCGACGATCTCCGAGCAGCGGTAGTAGGAATCTCGCCCGACTCCGGCTTCCCTGCAGAGGTTAGACACGGTCAGCTCTCCGTCGCTGATGGTGGGCTGACCGGCAAGCAGCCTGCTCATGGCTGCTTCGAGACGGGCCAGGGTAGCGGCGTGGGTCATGCGGGGGACTCCGAAGGTTGAAGCTCGTCGATGAGCTGGGCGAGTTCGGCGACGTAGCTGGTGATCGCGATCTGTTGCGGCTGAGGAACAGGCCCGGCGTGCGCGCAGGCGGCCTGAAATTCCAGCGCCTGGCCTCGCGCGGCGACCAGACGGGGCAGATGGACGCTGGAGCGGCGGGCGTTGGGGCAGCGTAAACACATGTTGTGCTGCGGAACCGGGCGCCCGATGATCTTGGCGCGTTTGACGCAGACCGCGGTGGCTGCCTGGAAGAAGCAGTCGTTGAGGACACCGGGATGCAACGTCTTGGCCAGATGGGTGAGCATGGTGCGCAGGCGGGTGGGGTTGCCGACCACGCCAGGCAGGTCACCGAGTTCCCGGCGGATCCGGTCGAACTCGGCGTTGATTCGTGCTGCGGCGCCTCCGGCCGCGCCCTGGCCGGTGTCCCAGTCCAGGTAGAGCTCTTCCAGATAGTCCAGCATCGCCACGGCCTCCTCGGCGGCGACCTCGGCGGCGAACCCGGAAGCGGAGGTCCCGGCGTAGCCCTCGAACATGGCGATCTTGGCGTGTTTGTATTGGCGGGCGCCGGCCACGACCCCGAACGGCTGGTGGGCGAGGTGCCAGGCCAGGGTGCGGCGGAACTGGCGAGTGGTGAACCGCCAGTCGTGCTCGCCGTCGGGTGGGATGAGCGGCTCGTCGCTGGTGAGTGGCAGCGTGTTGAGGTGGTCGCGGAAGTCGTCCAGCAGCGCCGGCACCGTGTCCAGCAGCGTGTAATGACCCAGCTTGGAGCGGTATCCGAACAGGTGGGTGGGGTCGTCGTTGATCTCCAGCAGGACCTTCACCGCCTGGTGCACGACATCTAAGACCACCCATTCGTCTTCCTCGCCGCTTAGCTTCCGCCCTTTGAACACCCGGCCGTGCAGCTTGTAGCGGGTGCGGCCATCGTGCCCCTCGGTGGTGAAGGCGCAATCGCGGCGGAGCTCGCGAACCTCGGTGTCACGCATGCCTGACAGGTAGGCGATGACGATCCAGCAAGCGATCCGCAGCATGTAGATCTCGTTGCGCAGCGTTGGGCGGCTCAGCCGCGGCCGCCAAGGCTGGCCGGTATCGGGCCAAACCGATATCGGAGTGTCCAGGCCGCCGTCCTCATAGCCAAGCTCAGCGCCCGCCTGAAGGATCAGGGGCTGGCAGTGCCAGGCCTGCCCGACTTCAGAGAGCTGGAAGACCAGGGTGTAGTTCGGTGCCTGGATCACTCCGTCGACCACCGGAGCCTCGGGTGCTCGAGCCCGTGACCTCGAGGGGAGGGCGGGGATTCCGCGGCCCTGACGGCGCCGCAGGTCGATAAAGGCGCGGATGCGCTGTTCGACCTCACCGGCGCGCAGCTTGGGACGGGCCTCATCGGCGGCGTCCAAGCGTTCCAGCTCCCGCAGGGCGGCCGTGATGTCGACGCTGGCAGTGGTCACGTAGAACACCGCGGCCTTGAGCAGCGGCGCCATGATCACTTCCGGGATCCGGGGAGTGTCGTTCTCCTCGTCGTCACCGGGGTGTTGGGCGACATGCAAGGCTGGTCGTCCGGGCCATGGATCGAAGGTCAGCGCGTCGCCGCTGATGAACCGGCGGTGCGCCGCCATGTGCTTGATCGTCGAAATCCGGGTGCCGACCGTTCGCGGCTTGATCGGCTCAGCGGGCTGCTCCTGACGTGCGCGCTTGTTGTGACTGCGATAGCGGCGGTCCGTGACGGGAACCGTCCGGGACTCGCGAGGCTTTTTCATCTCGGTCAGCCAAGCCCTCAGCACGACGTCCAGGTGCTCCTGGGTGGCCTCAGCCAGCCGCGTCACCCCAAGCTCGGCGAGAGCCTCGACGATCATGACGTAACGGTTGAACTCTTGGTTCACCCAGGTGATCTTCATCGGGCGAGTGCCGGCTCGGGGCCGATGCCGATTGGGGACGGCTCGGTTGATCCGTGAGTAGAAGTACTCCCGTGCGGCGAGTTGAGCCGGACCGTCCGGCAGACGATCGAATCGGATCATGGCGTCCTTCACCGTCCGCGGGACGAATGGTGTGAAGTCCCACTCCAGGTCGGCGAACTTCGGGCCCCGCCCGGTGCGCTCGTCGGTCACATACTCAGGCAGGACGTACTGATCCGGGGCCAGCGGTGAGGCCGGCCTGGAAGTCGGAGCGGCCAGCGGTCTTTGCTCCGTGCTGGCTGACCTGCTCACGCCACTCCTTCGGTGAACTCGGGCGGCAGCAGCAGGTGGGCCCCGCCGCCTTCAGCGATCGCCCAGGCGGTGGAGATCTGATCGGAACGGAACCGGTTGCGGACCCCGTGGACGATCCGCTGCCAGGCCAGGCCATAGCGCAGGTTCCATTCGGCGACCGGGAGCTCGTCGCGTTGCCGTTCGATGAAGTCCAGGAACGTCAGCACCTGCGGCAGGTGTCGGGCGGTGAACACGGCGTTCGGGCATTCCAGGCATCCCCAGAGCGCGACCGGGCAGGCCTTGCCCTTGGAACCGAAGGGAGAGTCGTAGAAGTCCCGGCAAGAGGCCAGGAACACATCACTCTCCCCGCTGAGAGCGGCCCTCACCTGCTCAGGCGGCAGCGGTTCTCCCTCATCCAGGCGGCCCCCGTCCTCGTCCAGGACGACCGGTGCCGGTAGCGAGACCTCCAGAGCCTCGTGCAGTCCAGCCTCCAGGGCCAGATCGTGAATCTCCTCGTGTGCTTCGATATCGGCGTAGTGGCGGGCGGCGACGTCAGGCGTGTGGCCCTGGGTGAAGTCAGCCAGGACACCAGCGGCCTTCAGGTATTGCTGTGACTTGAAGCTCTTGCGCAGCCTGCGCATGTCCAGCCGCACCGAGGTGCCGTCGAAGTCGGTCAGCTTGTCCAGCCCGTGCGAGGCCATCCAGCCGTCCGTGTGGAACGCCAGTATGCCGAGATGCCGGTCGAAGGCCGCCCGGGTGCCGGCCTGGCCGTGGTAGCACCACAGGTAGTCGCTGCCGATCCTGGCCCGGGCGCGCTCGGTGAGCCTCAACGCCAGCCGTAGCAGCCCTCCAGGCTGTTTGAGGGTGCCGCCGTCGCTGACCCGTAGTTGCTTGACCTCACGCCCCTTAGCGCGGCGTTTGACGTACTGAATGCTGACGAAGCCGCGGGCGGGACTGACCAGGCAACTGGCCCGCAGCCGTTTCACCGACTCCGACTCCATCCCGGTCAGGCAGATCACCGCGACCACGAACGGAAGCAGATCATGGATCGCCAGATATAAGCGGCGGTTGCAGGCCCGGACACCGCCGAACACGTGTCCCAGCTGGTAGGCGCTGCCTCGGTGACGGGTGTCGGCCTCCTGCAGCGGACGGCGATTGGCCACCAGCCAGAGCACGTCCTCCAGCCGACCCCAGCCGACCTCATCGGGGTCCTGGCCCGTCGCGGCCAGGGCCTCGCCCTCGGTCATCCGCTTGCCCGCCGCCGCCACGTCGGCCAAGGCGGCGTCTCGAATCGCCTCAAACACCCTCGGCGAATAGGCATTCACCGGCTTGGGGCTGCGCGACGACACGCGGGCGCCGAACCCGATCCGCTCGACCAGATCGGCCTCGAACGCCTCCGGGCTGGCCAAGTGGGCGTGCCGCAGCACCCGGATCATCGCCGAGGCCACCACGTTCGGTTGCGGGCTGGCAGCGCCATACTTGACCAGCAGGGCCTGCTCGAACGCGTCGACGTGGTCGGGCTCCAGATCGGCTGCGACCAGATCGTCATCGTGCTCAGCGCGAGCGACGAAGGAGACGAACATCCGGAGCGCCGACAGCACATGCGCCACCGAATTCCAGGTCGTGATCGTGCCGCCTTCGCCGGCGTAGGCCTTCACCCCTTCGGCCAGGACACGAACCAGCCGCGGGCAAGGCAGATCCGAGAAGTCCACCCCATGATCGTGTCCGTCGTAGCGCAGCGTGAAGATCACCGGTCCCAGCTGCGGGACACCAGCCGGAGCAGCCGGCGTCTCTTCGACATCGGGCAGCCGGGCCCAGCGGCCCCGCCGTCGCGGGCCGGTCTCGGCGCTCACGCCGCGTCCTCGCCAAGCTCGGGGACCTTGACCCGGGCCAGCGCTTCCGCCTGCTCGTCCCAGTCCTGCAACGCGGCTAAGACGATCTCCTGCGCCTCATCCAGGACGTCCAGATAGATGAAGACGGTTTCGCGGTGGCGATGCCCCAACAGCAGTTGCAGCCGCCGCAGCGGGTCGCCGATCAGCATCCGCTTGACCCGCTGGCTCATCAGTGATTCGCCAGGCTCCAGCCGTAGTGCCTTCACCGTCTGCCGCAGCAGCAGCCCGAGCATGTGAACGGCGAAGGTGTGACGGAGCATGTGCGGATGGACCTCCAGGTCCAAACCGAAACGGGCGCATCGCTCGTTCGCCCGGCGAAACACCGCCTGCCAGGTCGATCGCGCCAGTGGCAGCCCGTCCTCGCCCAGCCAGAGCCACAACGGCTCGCCGGGCACCGTCCCATCCATCCGCCGCAACCGCAGCCGATCCTCGATCGACAGCTCCCGAAATGACTTACGGCCTCCTCCAGCCAGCAGGACCGACGCCCGGCTGGCCGAGACCATTCCGATCCACCCCGCCGCCTTCGCATACGACCCATCGGCTCGCTTGCGATGCACCAGTTCGTCCCGCTCGATATCGAGGTATTGATGCAAGTTCCGCAGCACCCGCCGGGAGATGAACACCGTGCGCGCCTTGGCCCGCTTGGTGATCGAGGGCGGCAGATGCAGATCACCGACCTTGCCGTGATTAAGCGGCGGCGGCACCTCACTGACCAGCAGGCTAGAGGCCTCGGTCAACCGCATCCCCGTCCCCACCAGCAGATCGGCGAACATCGCGTTGCGTTCGCCATGTCGACCTCGCCAGGCCGGATCCGGGCGCCCGTCCGGTAGCTGCCCACGCAACCCCACATCCCGCCAGGTCAGGTAGTCCTCATAGGCCAGGAACCGGACCGCGGACGCTTCCTCATCGACCTCCCGCAGGGCGTTGATGCGGACCACTTCAGAGCCCCACGGAGTGAGCACCGTCTTCTCGACCATCCGGAACGGCTCAACCTCCAGCAGCTGCTCCGACAGCGCCCAGGTCACCCACTTGGTCAGCGCCGCCAGAAACCGGTTCCACGTCGACGCCGAGACCCTGAACTCTCCCGCCGTCTGGCGCCGCGCCCGCTGATAGGCCAGCAGATCCTGCTGCTTCGCCTCCCACAACGTAAGACCGCCCCGCCGCTGATCCAGAAACCGGCCGAACACCGCCAGATCATGGGCATAGGCCGCGATCGTGTGCGGCGAGCGGACCCGCCGCCCCGGCAGCTCCCGAAGGAACCGATTCAACTGCAGGTCATACGAACCATCCGCCGCCAAGACGAACGGCATCCCCTCCTCGCCGGCCGCCCTGCTCAACACCTCCGATTCCCTGCCCAGCAAGCAAGGCGCACCGGCCGCCCTGCTCAGAGACGTCTTGTAGACGAACAACCCCACCCCTCCAAAAGACCTTTCGCAGAGAAACCAGTGAAGCCACTGCGACACCAGAGAAGTGTGAACATAACCCCCGAGTTCTCGACGACCGTTCTCGACGCGCTCAGGCAGCCGCTCGAATCGGGCCGGGTGACGGTCTCCAGGGCACTGGGGGCGGTGACCTTTCCCGCCAGGTTCGCGCTGGTGATGGCGGCCAACAGGTGCCCGTGCGCGCGGCCCTCCACCCCCAAGGATCCGTGCGCGTGCGCTCCCGCCGCCCGCCGCCGCTATCTCGCCAGGCTCTCCGGCCCGCTGCTCGACCGGGTGGACGTCAAGGTCAGCCTCTTCAGGTCGACCCGGCGCGAACTCCTCGCCGACCGCCGCTTCATCGAGCCCAGCAAGGTGGTGGCGGAGCGGGTGCTGCTCGCCCGTGAGCGCGCCGCCAAGCGGTTCGCGAACACGCCGTGGCGCTGCAACGCGGAGATGCCCGCCCGCGCCCTCCATGCCGAATACCGGCCGCCACCCGCGGCGATGTCACCGCTGCTCCGGCATCTCGACAGCGGCCTGCTGAGCGCCCGGGGTCTTGACCGGATCATCAAACTGGCCTGGACCCTGGCCGATCTCGCCGGCAAGGACCGGCCGGAGCCGCACGAGACCAACTCCGCCCTCGGGCTGTGGCTGGGGGAGGAACGTTGAACGACAGGCTCGCGCGGCTCACCCTGACGCGCCTGGCAGAGCCGGGTGACACCGCGATGGGCGCACTCGTCGCCCTACGCGGTCCACAGGCCGCCGTCGCCCTGGTCCGGGAGGGCGCCGCGGACGCGGATTTCACCCGATGGTTCGCCGACACCCACGGTCGCCCGGCTGGAGGCCCCGGTCCCCGCGACGGGGGCTCCGGTCCGTACGGCGATCTGTACGACAGGGGCCCGGACCGGCGTGGGGGAGGGGCCGGTGCGTCCGATGGTGCCTCAGCCGGCGCCTCAGGGGCGGGTGGTGGCAGGAGGGCCGGGTGGGACGGACGGCTCGCGGGCAGGTTCGACCGGATGGTCGCGTCCTGGGCGGCCCGGCTGAAGACGGCCGACCCCGAGCGTGATCTGGCCGAGGGCGAGCGGATAGGCGCCAGGCTGGTGATTCCCGGCGACGCCGAGTGGCCGAGCCAGCTGGATGACCTGGGAGACTCACGGCCCCATGCGCTCTGGCTGCACGGCGACGCCGACCTGCGATTCTCCTGCCTCAGGTCCGTCGCGGTCGTCGGTTCCCGGGCCGCCACGCCATACGGCACGCACGTGGCGGCGGAACTCGGGGCGGGGCTGAGCGAGAGGGGATGGGGGGTCGTCTCCGGCGGCGCCTACGGCATCGACGGTGCCGCCCACCGCGGTGCGCTCGCCGGCGAGGCACCGACGGTCGTCGTGCTCGCCTGTGGCGCCGACGTCGCCTATCCCAGCGCGCACCAGCAGCTGTTCGCGGCCGTTCGGGCGCAGGGGGTGCTGGTCAGCGAATGTCCCATGGGCGCGCACCCGACCCGGCCGAGGTTTCTGGTCAGGAACCGTCTCATCGCGGCCCTGTCACGGAGCACCGTGGTCGTCGAGGCCGCCGTGCGCAGCGGGGCGCTCAACACCGCCGGGCACGCGGTCGCGCTCAACCGGCAGCTGGCCGCGGTGCCGGGCCCGGTGACCTCGGATGCTTCGGCGGGGTGCCATCGGCTGATCCGCCAGGGCAAAGCCATCTGCGTCACCGGTGCCGAGGAGGTGATCGAGCTCGCCGGAGCGATGGGCACCGATCTGGCCCCAGAGGCGCGCGGGCCGGTGCTCCCCCGTGACCGGCTCGACCCAGAGAGCAGGAAGGTCGTCGAGGCCATGCCCACCCGGATCGGCATGGGTCCGGCGACGATAGCCGTCGCCGCGGGCGTCGACCTGGAGACCGTGCTCTCCTGCCTCGGCGGCCTGGCCGCCGCGGGCTACGTCGAGCGTGTCTCTCAGGGCTGGCGTCTCCGCGCCGATCGTCCTTTCGGTGGATAGCCTTTTCCCCGGACAGGGAGGCGGGAGGCCTGCCCGGGGAAAAGGCCGCCTAGGCATCCGTCAGGGACGAGCACCGGCGTGCCCATCGGCGATCACCGCTGCGCGGGACGGTCGGCGAGATCCCGGCCGGGCCACAGGGGGAGCAGGCGGACCTGGCCGTGACCGAGGAGGAGCAGGGGGTCGAGATAGGCACGGTCGCGGAGCAGCCCCCAGTGCAGGCAGGCGGTGGGGCAGTGCCCGGGGACGTCCTGGAGGACGCCGATCACCTCGCCGGTGGCCACCGCCCGCCCGCGTCCCACCGAGGGCTGGACGGGCAGGTAGGTCGTCCGCAGGCCGCCGGAGTGGAGCACGGTCACCACTCCACGGTCCGCGAGCGGGCCCGCGTAGCCGACCGTTCCGGCTCCCGCGGCACGCACCTCGGCTCCGGGCGACGCGGCGAGGTCGGTGCCCCTGTGGCCGGCCAGCCACGGCTGCGCCGGTGGCGCGAACCCCCTGAGCACCCGTGGTCGCCCGGCGAGCGGCCATCCCCAGAGTGGAGAGGGGGCGGGCGCCTCGCCCGGACGCGTCGCCCCCGCCATGCCGAGCGCGGCCTCGCGGCCGGTTGCTCCGCCGGTTGCTCCGCCGGGGGATGCGAGGGGGGTCGCGTGGTGGGCGCCGGCTGCCGGAGCGGCCAGGATCAGCGAGCAGAGCACGGCTCGCAGTCCGATGGCGGAGAAGGGTCTCATGCCTGCGAGCATGCGGACCAGCGGTGCGGCGGGTATGGGCCGAACTGGATTCTGTGGATAGGCGGCCGAGGGTGTGGAGGGATCGCGTGGCCGAAGAACGTATTCGCGAGCTGGCGGCCGAGGTGGGGGTCGAGCTGCCGCCGGTACGGGTGACCGGGGATGATCCGGTGCTGCCTTCCGTCTTCCGGGTGGGCGCCGCCGCCGCCGTCGCCGTCGGAGCCGCCACCGCGGCGGCCGCGGCGCTCGGGGGAGGCGGGCGTGAGGCGGCGGTGGACGTACGGGAGGCGGCAGCGGCCTTCAGGGACGAGCGTCACTTCAGGATCGACGGAGTCGCCGGGGAGCTGTGGGCCCCCCTCTCGGGTGACTACCGCGCCGCCGACGGCTGGGTCCGGTTGCACGGTAACTTCGACCACCACCGGGACGCGGCTCTCGCGGCGCTTGGACTTCCCCCGGCCGCGGGCAGGGACGCCGTCGTGCGCGCCTGCGCCGGCCGGGCCGCCGTCGAGGTCGAGGAGTCGGTGACGGCCGCGGGAGGATGCGCCGCGGCCATGCGCAGCCGTGCCGAATGGGGCGAGCACCCCCAGGCCCGCCAGGTCGCCAGGTCGCCGCTCGTCGGCCTGACCCGGTTCGGAGACTCCGGCGGTGGGCGGACCCGTGCCCCGAGGAGGGGAGAAGGGCGGCCGCTGGACGGGGTTCGGGTGCTCGACCTGACCAGGGTGATCGCGGGGCCGGTGGCGACACGCACGCTGGCGGCCCACGGCGCCCAGGTGCTCAGGGTGGGCGCCGGGCACCTTCCCGAGGTGCCGGGGCTGGTGATCGGCACCGCGTTCGGCAAGCGGTCCTGTCACCTCGACCTGAGGACGACGGCCGGGAGCGCCGCGCTGCGCGACCTGGTGGCCGGGGCGGACGTGTTCGTGCAGTCCTACCGGCCGGGGGCTCTCCAATCGCTGGGGTTCGGCCCCGGGGAACTGGCGGCGATCAGGCCGGGGATCGTCTGCGTGGACGTCTCGGCGTACGGGGGACGCGGGCCGTGGGCGCTCCGGCGCGGGTTCGACAGCCTGGTGCAGATGGCGTGCGGCATCGCGCACGAGGGTGGTGACGGATCACGGCCGCATCCGCTTCCCGCCCAGGTCCTCGACCACGCCACCGGCTACCTGGCCGCTTTCGGGGCGATGGCCGCCCTGCTCCGCCGGTCCGCCGAGGGAGGCTCCTGGAGGGTTGAGCTCTCCCTGGCGGGGACCGCGCGATGGCTGGACGGCCTCGGCCGGATCGACGGCGCGGCCACCCCGGAGCCGGACGTCACCGATCTGATCGAGGAGATGGACAGCGCCTTCGGCCGCCTGACCTATCTCCGGCCCCCCGGCACCGTCGGTGGCGTCTCGCCGTACTGGTCGAGCCCGCCTCCGGAGAACGGCGAGCACCCGCCCGCCTGGTGGTGAGGTGGCCGCGCGGGGCATCGCGATCACCGTGTCGAAATGCCGGCGGAGTGGCGGAGCGGGGAGAGGCCGATCCAGGCGATCGTGGTCAGCACCCCGGCCGCGGAGATCCACAGCACCGGGCGGAGCCCCAGCAGCTCGCCGAGCAGGCCACCGGCCAGGCTGCCGAGGGTGAGGACGCCCTGGATCATGAAGGACATCGTGGCGTTGACCCGGCCGCGCAGTTCGGCGGGGGTCTCGCGCAGGGTGATGGCGCCCATGCAGACGGAGAAGGCCACGATGGCCATGCCGGAGGTCACCGCGGTGGCGGACATGAGCAGGAGGCTGCGCCACGCCGGCCCGCCGGCGAGCGCCGCGACCGCGTAGTCGACGGGGAAGAGCAGGGTGGCGCAGACCAGCATCCGGTTCTCACCGAACCGTCTGGTCAGGCGCGGCACCACGGCGGCACCGAGCAGGCCGCCGATGCCGAAGCAGGCGGTGATCGCGCCGACCAGGCCCCCGGGCAGGTCGAGCACGTTGAGCGCGTAGATCACGAACAGCGCCATGTACACGCCGCCGAAGAAGTTGATCGTCACCCCGCTGCCGCAGAGCGCGCGGAGCGCCGGGTGCCGGGCCACGGTGCCCAGGCCCTCGCGGATCTCGGTCCACATGCCGCGCGGGGGAGCGGGGGTGTGGGTTTCCGGCGCGGTGATCCTCCGGATCAGGAACGCCGAGAGCAGGAAGGACAGCGCGTCGACCAGGATCGCGAACGGCGCGGTGATCAGCTGGACGAGCAGCCCGGCGAGGCCGGGGCCGCCGACGCTCGCCACGGCGAAGGCCGACTGGAAACCCGCGAGCGCCTCGGTCCGCTGGCTCTCGTGGACCACGGTGGCCAGGTGCGGGAAGTTGACCGTCCTGAAGATCACTGAGCAGGTGCCGACCACGAACGCCACCGCGATCAGCCACGGCACGGTCAGCAGTCCGGTGATCCAGGCCGCCGGGACGGTGGCCATGGCGGCGGCCGAGACCAGGTCGCAGGCGATCATGACCGGCCGGTGCCGCCTCAGCCGGTCGGCGAGGGCACCCGCCTGGAGCCCGATCAGCAGGTAGGGCAGCGAGGTCGCGGCGGTGAGCACGCCCATCTGGGTAGGGGAGGCGCCGAGCAGGACGGCGGCGGTGAGCGGCACCGCCAGCCGGGAGACCTCGGCGCCGGTCTCGGTGACGGCACGGGCGGAGAGCAGGAGCCGGTAGTCGCGCTGCCTCCTGAGCGGCACCGGCTGGAACACGGAGGTCACGTCGCCCTCCGGAAACTGTGAAGGGAATGCTTCATAATTGTGAAGGTAGTCCTTCATAGTTATGAAGGCAATGTTTCATATTTGGAGTGGGTACGGTCTGCACATGACCGAGGTACGGAAGCACAGGTCCCTCACCGATCCCACGGCGATGCGCGCGCTGGCCCACCCCGCGCGGCTCGCGATCCTGAACCGGCTCCACGCCGAGGGGCCCTGCACCGCGACCGAGGTCGCCGAGGTCGTCGGGGTCACGCCGAGCGCGGCCAGCTATCACCTGCGCATGCTCGCCAAGTACGGCTTCGTCGAGGACGCGCCCGCGCGCGGCGACGGCAGGGAGCGGCTGTGGCGCTCCAGCTCCGTGGGCCTGAGCGTCACTCCCGATCCGGACGACGGCCCGGACGTGCGCAGCGCCAAGGAGTTCCTGATCAAGGCCCTACGGGACCAGGCGGCGGACGAGGTGACCCGGGCGATGGAGAACTTGGAGCGGGAGTCCCGGGAGTGGCGCGGGGCCGCGGTGTTCAACCGCGCCGTCCTGCTGGTCGACGCCGATGAGCTGAAGCGGCTGAACGAGCGGATCGACGAGCTGCTCGCCCCCTACAAGACCACCGTCAGAGACCGGGCGGACGCTCCGTCCGGGGCTCGGATCGCCGAGGCGCAGATCAATCTCTTTGCTCGGGCTCGACGCCGGCCACACGGCCTCCCCCGTGACGCGTAAGGGGCGCTTGACGACCGAAGGTCAGGGAGAGGCCCGGTTACGGGTACAATTTTTGGTGGCCCATTCGTCATGGGCCGACTTCGCATGCCCCGTCAAGAGCCAAGATCCCTCGGTCCGGGTGAGAGCCCGGCTGGATCCGGTTCGGGGCATCAGGGCGACAGCCGCAGGTTGTCGCGGCCAACCGAGAACAGCGCCCAGAGATGGGCGCCCCGATCTGGAGGACAATCAATGTCCACCCCCGTCGTCACCATGCGACAGCTGCTCGAAAGCGGCGTGCACTTCGGCCACCAGACCCGTCGCTGGAACCCGAAGATGAAGCGCTTCATCTTCACCGAGCGTAACGGCATCTACATCATCGACCTGCAGAAGTCGCTGGCCTTCATCGACAGGGCCTACGACTTCGTCAAGGAGACCGTCGCGCACGGCGGCACGATCATGTTCATCGGCACGAAGAAGCAGGCCCAGGAGGCCATCGCCGAGCAGGCCGCCCGCGTCGGCATGCCGTACGTCAACCAGCGCTGGCTGGGTGGCATGCTCACCAACTTCTCCACCGTGCACAAGAGGCTCCAGCGCCTGAAGGAGCTGGAGGAGCTCGACTTCGACAACGTGGCCGCCTCGGGGCTCACGAAGAAGGAGCTCCTCATGCGCCGTCGTGAGAAGGAGAAGCTCGAGCGCACCCTCGGCGGCATCCGGGACATGTCCCGGATTCCCAGCGCCGTGTGGGTCGTCGACACCAAGAAGGAGCACATCGGGATCAGCGAGGCTCGCAAGCTTCACATCCCGGTCGTGGCCATCCTCGACACCAACTGTGACCCCGACGAGGTCGACTACCCGATCCCGGGTAACGACGACGCCATCCGCGCCGTCGGCCTGCTGACCCGCGTCGTCGCCGACGCCGTCGCCGCCGGTCTGATGGCCCGCGCCGGTGCGGGCCGTGGTGGCGACGACAAGCCGGCCGTCGCCGGTGGCGCCGAGCCGCTGGCCGAGTGGGAGCAGGAGCTGCTGGCCGGTGGCGCCGAGAGCGCCCCGGCCGCCGAGGCCGAGGCCGAGGTCGTGGAGGCCCCTGCCGAGACCGAGGCCGCGGAGGCTTCCGCCGAGACCGCCGAGGCCGAGACCGCCGAGAAGCAGGCCTAGGTCATCTCCGTACGGCCTGGCCGTACGACCCGCAAGACCCTTCCGGGTGGGTGCCGCTCAGTCGGGGGCACCCACCCGATCCACGACGATTCCCACGAGGAAAAGACAATGGCTTCCGTGAACATGGCCGACGTCAAGCGGCTTCGTGAGCTGACCGCCGCCGGCATGATGGACTGTAAGAAGGCTCTTGAGGAGTCCGAGGGCGACTTCGACCGCGCGGTCGAGCTCCTCCGTCTCAAGGGTGCCAAGGACGTCGGCAAGCGTGAGGCTCGCACCGCCTCCAACGGCCTGGTCGCCCTGGAGCAGGACAGCGACTCCGCCGCCGCGCTGCTGGAGCTCAACTGCGAGACCGACTTCGTCGCCAAGGGCGAGCGTTTCCAGGAGCTCGCGGCCCAGGTGGTCAAGCACGTCCTGGCTTCCAGGCCGACCGACGTGCCCTCGCTGCTCGAGTCCGAGCTCGACGGCAAGAGCGTCAAGACGCACCTCGACGAGGCCAACGCCGCGCTCGGCGAGAAGATCGAGATCCGCCGGTTCGCCGTGCTCGAGGGCGGTTTCATCGGCTCCTACATGCACAAGACCGACCCCCAGCTTCCCCCGGCGGTCGGCGTGCTCGTGCAGCTCGACACCCCGAACGCCGGTGTCGCCAAGGACATCGCGCAGCACGCCGCCGCGATGGCCCCGAAGTACCTCAGCCCCGCCGAGGTCCCGGCCGACGTCATCGAGAAGGAGCGCGCGCTCTTCGAGGAGATGACCCGCGAGGAGGGCAAGCCCGAGGCAGCCATCGGCAAGATCGTCGATGGTCGCATCAACGGCTGGTACAAGGACTTCACCCTTCTTGAGCAGTCCTTCGTCAAGGACAACAAGAAGTCCGTCGCGAAGTTCGCGGACGAGAATGGTGTCAAGGTCCAGGCCTTCGTCCGCTTCAAGGTTGGCCAGGCCTAATTCCAGACACCCGCTCTTTACGCAGAGCACCAAACGAGGAGGCCGCCGCCGTGCAGGAGAATCCAGGACCCGCCACGTCGGCGGTTTCTTCGTACTCGGATCCGCTTCGCTGGAAGCGGGTGATGTTGAAGCTGTCCGGCGAGGCGTTCGCCGGCGGCGAGCCGCTGGGCATTGACCCGGCGGTCGTGGGTCACCTCGCGGACTCGATCGCCGAGGCCGTCCGAGGTGGCGTCCAGGTCTCGGTGGTCGTGGGCGGCGGCAACATGTTCCGGGGTGCCGCCCTCTCCGAGCGCGGCATGGACCGGGCGAGGGCCGACTACATGGGCATGCTCGGTACGGTCATCAACTGCCTGGCCCTCCAGGACTTCCTGGAGAAGCGGGGTGTCGACACCCGCGTCCAGACGGCCATCACCATGCAGCAGGTCGCCGAGCCGTTCCTGCCCCGCCGTGCCATCCGTCACCTGGAGAAGGGCCGAGTGGTCATCTTCGGGGCGGGGCTCGGCTCGCCGTTCTTCTCCACCGACACCTGCGCCGCGCAGCGAGCGCTGGAGATCGGTGCCGAGGCTCTGCTCAAGGGCACCCAGGTGGACGGTGTCTACGACGCCGACCCTCGTAAGAACCCCGATGCCGTCCGGTTCGACCACCTCGAATATGGTGAGGTGCTGACCCGCGGACTGGGGGTCATGGACGCCACCGCCATCAGTCTGTGCATGGACAACAACCTTCCCATCGTGGTCTTCGACCTCATGGGTGAGGGCAACATCCTGCGGGCCGTGCGCGGTGAGAAGATCGGCACGCTGGTAAGTCCGGCACGTTAGGGAGCGAGCCCGACGTAGCGAGCGGAGTGGTGCGTGAGGTAGGTGCGTGCCGCGAAGTGAGTGAGGAGTGGTGAGTGACCAGGAGACAGGGAGCGAGCCCGACGTAGCGAGCGGAGTGGTGCGTGAGGTAGGAGCGTGCCGCGAAGTGAGTGAGGAGTGGTGAGTGACCAGGAGACAGGGAGCGAGCCCGACGTAGCGAGCGGAGTGGTGCGTGAAGTAGGAGCGTGCCGCGAAGTGAGCGAGGATGGTGAGTGACCGAGAAGACAGGGAGCCGCTGTGATCGACGATACTCTCCTCGAAGCCGAGGAAAAGATGGACAAGGCCGTGTCGGTGGCGAAGGAAGACTTCGCAGGCATCCGCACCGGTCGGGTCACCCCGTCGATGTTCAACAAGATCAGCGCTGAGTACTACGGGACGCCCACCCCCATTCAGCAGCTTGCCTCGTTCCACGTGCCCGAGGCGCGCATGGTCATCATCCAGCCTTTTGACAAGAGCTCGATGGCCGCGATCGAGAAGGCGATCCGCAACTCGGACCTCGGTGTGAACCCTGGTAACGACGGAGCGGTGATTCGGGTGGCCTTCCCCGAGCTGTCGGAGGAGCGCCGCAAGGAGTACATCAAGGTCGCCAGGAACAAGGCGGAGCACTCCAAGGTCTCCATCCGTAACATTCGTCGTAATGCCAAGGAGATCCTGGACAAGCTGGTCAAGGATGGCGAGGCCGGTGAGGATGAGGTACGCCGGGCGGAGAAGGAGCTTGACGACCTCACCCAGAAGCATGTCGCCAAGATTGACGAGCTGCTCAAGCACAAGGAATCCGAGCTGCTTGAGGTTTGATCCATGATCCTTGTCCCGCGCGGGGGCTCCGTGCGGGACAAGGATTTTGTGTATGTATGAAAGTAGGACCCCCTGTGGAACCCGTGGCGGGCAGTAGCCGTACCGGCCGGAATCTCCCCGCTGCGGTGGCGGTAGGTCTCGCCCTGGCGGCGGTCACCATAGCCTCCCTCTACTTCGTAAAGGTGCTCTTCCTCGTCGTGGTGATCGCGGCGGTGGGCGTCGGAGTGACGGAGCTGGTCAGGTCGTTCGAGGCCAGAGACATCAGGATCCCGCTGATCCCGGTTCTGGCCGGCATGGCCGCCATGCTGACCGGCGCCTACTGGGGCGGGCCCGCCTGGCTGGTCGGCGTCTTCGCGATGACCGTGCTGGTGTTGATGATCTGGCGGATGTTCCTGGGCACCGAGAACTACGTCCGCGACATCACCGCGACCATCCTGGTCGTCGTCTATCCCTCCCTGCTCGCGGGGTTCGTGGCGCTGCTTCTCGCCCACCCGACCAAGGGCGCGGACCTGGTGCTCGTCTTCATCGCCACCACGGTCGCGAGCGACATCGGTGGATATTTCGCTGGGATATCCCTTGGCAGGCACAAGATGTCCCCGACGATCAGTCCGAAGAAGACCTGGGAGGGCTTCGCCGGGTCGGCACTGGCCTGCATGGCCGTGGGCGGCTGGCTGGTGGCGTGGCTGCTGAAGGACGACATCTGGAAAGGTGTCCTCATCGGCGCGGTCGTGGTGGTCTTCGCCACCCTCGGTGACCTGGTCGAGTCGGTGATCAAGCGCGACCTCGGCGTCAAGGACATGAGCAGCGTGCTCCCCGGCCACGGTGGCATGATGGACCGCCTCGACTCCCTCGTCGTGGCGCTGATTCCGGTCTGGGTGCTGTTCACCCTGCTGCTGTGAAGAGGCTCATCTCGTCCCGGTGAGCCTGGTCGCCGACAGGCGCGGAAGTACCGCCCAGTAGCCCTCGGCCGAGACCAGGTTCAGCTCGTCCGGCGTGATCGGGATGAGCCAGAGCCACTGGACGGAGTCCCCGCCGAAGGAGAAGCCCGACAGGTCGGGCAGTCCCGGCAGCCCGGTCAGCATCATGACCCCGCCGTAGGCGGAGCCGAGCGGGAAGGTCTCCGGCCGGTGGTACCACCTGGCGGTGTGGCCGTGGCCCAGCCAGGTGACCGAGTGCCAGGGGTACTGTCCCAGCCACAGGAAGAGCCGGGCCGCGTCACGGGCGTCGCCGGGGGAGGCGACGGCGAGCTCCACCCGGGCATAGGCGTCGGGCCGGTCGATGTACTGCTCGACGGTGGGCATCCGCTGGCAGCTCATCCCGACGGTGGACAGGATCGTGTACTCCCTGCCCCGCTCCGGCGGTCGCTCGGTGATGCCCACCGTGGGCATCCGCTCGCCCCCGGCGTCCCAGAACCGGCCCGCGGTGCCGACCCTGCGGTCCAGATGGCCCATCACGAACTGCTGGAACGACGCCCAGGCGCCGTCGCCGCCTCGCCACTCCCAGTAGGCGCGGGCCTTGGCGATCCGGGAGGCCAGGCCGTCATGGGCCTCCTCCAGTGACCAGGCGAGCGGGGACTCGCCCAGCGCGTCGCGGCAGTAGCCGGGCATTCCCCGGTGCATGTCCGCCCAGCCGGGAATGACCGCGAGCAGCTCTTCGTTCTCGTACAGGGCGACGCCGTCGCCCTCCTCGAACCACAGCGCCCGCAGCGTGCCCAGGGGGCCTCTGCCGTCAGGGTGCCGGGTGTTCGCCCTGGGGGCGGTCGGCGGGAGTGCGGAGTCCAGGCGGTCCTGGTCGAGCCCCTCGGGAGCGGGGCCGTGATTGGCCAGCCAGACGGCTCCGTGCACCTCCCCCTGCGACCCGCACAGGTAAGCTACCGAGGAAGTCTCGTCGCGTTCGACCACCAGGGTGCGGCTCCCGTAGGGATTGACGTCGGTGAGCACGACCTCGACGCCGTCTCCCCGCTCTCCTGTGGGGCGGTTTGTCGCCATACCTCCGGACTCTAGATTACGGTCGGGCACCGCTTCGAGTATTCGCGTAACCGTCGAGAGAAGGCATTGGACGTGTCGACTGCCAGCCCGTCCGGGACCCCCGTACCCGGCCAGCTCACCTTTGTGGCGCCGCGCCGGGCCAAGCCCGCCCGCCACCTGGCCGACCTGACCATGGCCGAGCGCCGGGCGGCGGTCGCCGAGCTGGGCGAGAAGCCGTTCCGTGCCGACCAGCTCTCCCGGCACTACTTCGAGAAGCTCAACGGCGACCCCGCGCTGATGACGGATCTTCCGGCCGCCGCCAGGGAGAAGTTCGCCGCCGCGTTCTTCCCCAGCCTGCTGACCTCCGTCCGGGAGATGACCACCGACGCCGGCACCACCCGTAAGACGCTGTGGCGGCTCTTCGACGGCGCGCTGGTCGAGTCGGTCCTGATGCGCTACAGCGACCGCACGACCATGTGCGTGTCCTCGCAGGCGGGCTGTGGCATGAACTGCCCGTTCTGCGCCACCGGACAGGCGGGCCTGACCCGCAACATGACCACCGCCGAGAT
Organism: Streptosporangium sp. NPDC001681; assembly: GCF_040298085.1. Lineage (NCBI taxonomy): Bacteria > Bacillati > Actinomycetota > Actinomycetes > Streptosporangiales > Streptosporangiaceae > Streptosporangium > Streptosporangium sp. NPDC001681. The sequence continues at coordinate 39,041 of NZ_JBEOZN010000008.1, forward strand.
CGTCGAGCAGGTCGTCGCCGGAGCGCGGGCGCTGGCCGCCGGTGAGGTTCCCGGCGGTCCCGGGCGGGTCAGCAACGTGGTCTTCATGGGCATGGGCGAGCCGCTGGCCAACTACAAGGCCGTGGTCGGCGCCGTCCGCCGTATGGTCGAGCCCGCGCCCGACGGCCTGGGCATCTCCGCCCGGGGCATCACCGTCTCCACGGTCGGCCTGGTTCCGGCGATCGGCAAGCTCGCCGGGGAGGGGCTGCCGGTGACGCTGGCGCTCTCGCTGCACGCTCCCGACGACGAGCTCCGCGACACCCTGGTGCCGATCAACACCCGGTGGAAGGTCGCCGAGGTCCTCGACGCGGCCTGGGACTACGCGGCCAGGACCAAGCGCCGGGTCTCCATCGAGTACGCGCTGATCAAGGACATCAACGACCAGGAGTGGCGGGCCGACCTGCTCGGCAAGCTGATCAAGAACAAGCTCGTGCACGTCAACCTGATCCCGCTCAACCCGACCCCGGGTTCCAAGTGGACCGCCTCCCGGCCCCAGGACGAGCGGGCCTTCGTCCGGCGCCTGGAGTTCCACGGTGTGCCGGTGACGGTCCGCGACACCCGCGGCCGCGAGATCGACGGCGCCTGCGGCCAGCTCGCCGCCGCCGAGTAACCCCCCTTTTCCTTACGGCTGCGCCCCCGAGGCGCCGACCGCCGCCCGGCGCACTCCCGCCGGGCGGCGCTCCTCTCCCGTCCGTGCTCCCCGCCGCATCGTCGTCCGGCGCGGCGCGGCTCGTTCGGACGTGGTGACGGCCATGTCGATCCGGTCAGCGCATCGCCGTGCGGCCCGGCCTGACCCGGATGGATCCCCACCCCGCCCGGCATGTCCACGCTCGATGTCACGGCACGCATGCGGTCACGGCCTATCCGGACCAAGCGTCGAGAAAAGCATGCCGCCAAACGCCACGAGTCGAAGCTCGGTAGTCGTTCAGGGGTTCAGGCGGCGGAGGCGCACGTAGAGGGCGAGGCTCGCGGCGGTCCAGAAGAGGGTGGCGGCGGAGATAGGGAGGAGGACCGTGTCGAGCAGGCCGTCGTTGGCGGCGCGCATCCAGGGCATGATCGGCACCGAGAGGCGGCCCACGGGAGTCAGGCTGATCAGCAGCAGGGCCAGGTAGCCGCCGAAGAGGGCGAGCATCGAGACCGCGGGGGAGGCCAGGATCGGCCGGCTGGTCAGCGCGCCCAGCGCGGTCCCGGCGCTCACGCCGAGCACGTGCAGCGCGATACCGCTTGCCAGGTCGGCGGGTGCGGGCATGGCGGCGAAGCCGTGGATCAGCGGGAGCCCGATCGCGATCGTCGCCATGCCGAGGTTGACCGTCAGCGCGGCGAGCAGCCCGGCCCCGATCTCGCGGCCCGGCCGTCCGGCCGCCGTCATGGAGATCAGCCGTTGCGTCGGGGGCTCGGTGTCGAGCAGTCCCCGTGCTGCCCAGGCGAAGACGAGGATCAGCAGTCCGGCCGAGTCGGCGTAGGCGGACAGCTCCTTGCCGGGCGGGGTCAGCGTGGAGTAGAAGATGGCCAGCATCATCAGGAGCCCGATCATCGGCTGGAACAGCCGGTGCGATCGGGCGTAGGCGGAGAGTTTGAAACGCGCGAGATGGATCATGATGACCGCCTGGTGAGGTAGCCGTCGGCGCGGAGCTTCTGTTCCACCTCGTCGGCGTCGCCGGCGTCCACGATCACCTCGATGACCACCTGCCGGGACGATCCTTCCGAGGCGTCCCGGGGAACCAGGGGAAGCGGTCGCGGTTCTTCGTAGGTGTCTCGGGGGGAGAGAACGGGCTGGGAGGGGGCGTCGGGGCCGGGTGTGGAAAGCGCTGAGGGCTCGTGGGTGCCGATGGTGACGTTGCCGTCCGCGACGAGCCAGTGCTCGGCGCCGGGGAAGTCCTGGAGTTGTTTCTGGTGGTCGCTGACCACGACCGTCCCGCCGCGTGCGGCGATCTCTTCGATGATCACGGGAAGTTCGGTGCGGGTCTGCTCGTCGAGCCCGGCGAAGGGCTCGTCCAGGATCAGCAGGTCCGGCGGGGCCAGCAGCGACTGGATGAGTCCGATCTTCTGCGCGCTGCCCTTGGACAGGTCGCCGAGCGGCTGGTCCAGCAGGTGGGTCGCGTTCAGCCGTCCCGCCAGGTCCCCGGCGGCGGAGGTGGAGGAGATGCCCCGGATCCTGGACATGTGGGTCAGGTAGGCGGCGACGGTGAACGGCTGGTCCACCGGGAACACGTCGGGGGCGTAGCCGACGACGTCGGGCCGGTCGGTGATCGAGCCCCGGGACGGGGGGACGAACCCCGCCATCAGCCGCAGCAGCGTCGACTTTCCTGCGCCGTTGCGGCCGGTGACCTCGATGACGGAGCCGGGACGGAGCGTGAGCTCGACATCCCGCAGGATCCAGGGGCTGCGCCGTGAGTATCGGAAGGACAGCATGGAGAGCCGCATAAGCCGCAACCATACCGCGATCATTCGCCGGACCCGGTTGATGGAGCGGGTGGCGCCCGGGTCAACGGTGATCCACTGCGGGTCTGCGTAGGCGCTGCCTCAGCGGGTGGCCGCGGTTGCCGTCCACCGCGTTCGCCCCGACGTGCGCGCTGCCGCTCTCCACGCTGGAGGTCGTGACCGGCCTGCCCTGCGTCCGCGTCCTCCGTGGCGGCCGTCGTGAAGCCTCCTGCCGCGCCGAGCCGCTGGATGGCGGAGACCCCAAAAGATTCCCGCGAGCCGGCGAAAGTGGCAGTAGGTCGTGGGTGTTACGTGCGATTCACGCACGATGATCTCGATACATCGGATGTATTTATTTGCGGCACCCGGTGATTTCTGGCCGAGGTGGCCAAAGTATGGCCTGGTCGGCGACTTGCTGTGAGTATCTGGCCAGCTTTTCCCATCCAAGGGGGATATTTCACGTCTTGACGTATCTAGACATCCGATGTTAACTACGGCTGACAGGTCCGATCTACCAACTGTGAAGCAAGGGTCCACTTTGTGATGGCAGTCGTCCTGGTGACGGATCTGCACCTACGGGGAAGTCAAGGAGCCGCCGCCGGTCGCCGATTGCCGGCGGCGGCTCACTGACTCCCGGAGTGCTCCCCTGCAGCACGTCACCCGCTCACCGGAACGTCCCGCCCAAGCGACCCGCTCTCACCCGGCGGAGGCGCCGGCACGTAGGTGGGTGAGTCGCGCGCTTGGTCAAGGCGGGGCGGCGTGGCCGCCGTCCCCGGTGGCGATTAAGGAAGATCATGTCGAGAAAACCAGTACGCCTCTTACTCGTGTGGTTCCTCGTGACATGCCTGGCCTCGGTCGGCATGGCCGCGCCGGCGTGGGCGGCACCGGGTGACACGGCCTTCGACCAGACGGCCGGGGTTCTGAAGGTCGACTACGGGTCGTACCTGTCGAAGCACGACATCGTCTACAACCGCCCCAACACCAACCCGATCCAGGGCCTGACCGTCGGCAACGGCCGCACCGGGGCCATGGCCTGGAACCAGAACGGGCTGACGATGCAGGTGTCGGGGGTGGACCTGTCGCCGCAGTCGACCTACGCGGCGGGCCTGGCGAACCTCAGCACCAGCCCGGCCATGGACACCGGGTACACGACCTTCCAGCAGCGACTGTCGCTGTACGACGGGACGCTGACCACCAAGTACGACTCCAACCGGACCGTGACCGTGATGGGGTCACCGAACTCCGAGGTCATGGGCATCCACGTCGAGGACACCCGGGGCGGCATATCCAACGTGGCGTTCGACCTCAGCATGTGGGACCCGGCCACCGTCCAGAACATCGCGGACGTGCCCGACCTGAACACCTGGCGGACGATCTCCACCTTCTCCGACGCCGGAGTGGCCGGATTCAGCAGAGGCCAGACCGACGCAGGCGGCTTCGGCTACACCATGGCCGCCACCGTCGAGGGCGCGAACTTCACCACCCAGGTCGTGGACGGCAGGAGGGTACGGCTGAACATCACACCCACCTCCAGCTACACGATCTGGTTCACCGCCGCCAGCCGGATCAACGCCCCCAACCGAGACTCGGTCGCCCAGGCCCGCAGCCAGCTCACCTCGGTCAAGAACACCGGCTACGCCAACACGTTCAACAACTACCGCAACTGGTGGCACGCGTTCTGGGCCAAGTCGTTCGTCCAGTACTCCAACTCCTCCCGCGACGCGGACTACATGGAGAACGTCTACTACCTCAGCACGTACATGATCGCCGCGGGCGGCTACGGCGACTACCCGCTGCACTTCATCAACGGGGTCTTCCGCGCCACGCAGGACAACTCCAAGTGGAGCAACGCCTACTGGTACTGGAACCAGCGAGACGTCTACAACTCCTTCCTGGCCTCCAACCACACCGACCTGATGAACACCTTCAACCGGCTCTACAGCCGTAATTACAACGCGCTGAAGTCGTACACGACGACGAGGTACGGGATCGACGCCCTGTGGGTGCCCGAGACCATGGGCTGGGACGGCAACGCGCGCGGCACGATCAACAGCGACTACACCAAGAACATCCTGACGACCGGCTACCAGGCCGCCCACAACATGTACCTGCAGTACCGCTACACCAACGACGCGAACTACCTGCGGGACGTGGCGTACCCGTACATGCGGGAGACCGCGAAGCTCTACAAGGGCCTGCTGTCCTTCGACGGGCCGACCGGCAAGTACTACATGGCCAACTCCAACTCCCACGAGACGTACTGGAACGTCCGCAACGCGATCACCGACCTGGCCGCGGTGCGCAGTATCTTCCCGCTGACGATCCAGGTCAGCCAGCAGCTCGGTCTCGACAGCGGCCTGCGTGCCGACTGGCAGAACATCCTGAACAACCTGACCGCCTACTCCGTGGTCAACGGTGCCTACCAGCCGCACCAGCCGCCGATCTCACAGACGAGGAACAACGAGAACGTCGCCTCCGAGCTGATCTGGCCGTACAACATCACCGGCATCGGCTACCCCGACTACCAGACCGCGGTGAACACCTGGAACCAGCGGCCGTTCCCCTACGGCAACGTCTGGTCCAACGACGCGGTCCAGGCGGCCCGTCTCGGTCTCGGTGACCAGGCCTACCAGGGCATGAAGACGATGCTGCAGAAGTACCAGAACCACCCCAACGGCATGACCACCAACACCAACGGCGTCTTCGAGTATCTCGGCGTGCACCTGTCGGCGCTGAACGAGTCGCTCATGCAGAGCTACAACGACAAGATCAGGGTGTTCCCGGCGGTGCCGGGCGACTCCTCCTTCGTCGGCAAGTTCACTCTCCTGGCCAAGGACGGCTTCCAGGTCAGCTCCGAGCGCGAGGCCGGGGAGATCAAGTACGTCGGGCTCAGGAGCCTGCACGGCAAGCAGGCCACGGTGGTCAACCCCTGGGGCACCCAGCAGATCCGGGTGCGCCGCGCCTCCGACAACGCCGTCCTGACCACCGTCTCCGCCGGCGAGGTCTCCTTCGCCACCGCCGCCAACACCGTGTACGTCGTGGAGCGGACCGCCAAGCCGCTGAGCGGTTACGCCTCGACGACGCTGACCGGATCAGCCAACCAGGGCGTCAAGGCGCTGAGCGGCACCGCCTCCACCCTGGGTCTCCCGGGGGGTACGACCGGCACCGGGACGATCAGCCTGCGTTCCAAGGCCAACGGTCTCTACGTCACCGCCTCCAGCGGCTCGCCGCTGATCGCGAACGGGACGTCCAACGGGACGGCGCAGCAGTTCGACCGCGTCGATCTGGGCAACGGCAACGTGGCTCTCCGGGCGAAGATCAACAATCAGTTCGTGGCCGCCGAGGGCGCCGGAGCTCAGGCGCTGATCGCCAACCGCCCCTCCGCCGGGCCTTGGGAGACCTTCCAGCTCAGCACCAACCCGGACGGCTCGGTCAGCCTCAAGGCTCAGGTCAACGGCAAGTTCGTGTGCGCCGAGGGCGGCGGAGCCCAGGCGCTGATCGCCAACCGCGACGCGGTCGGTCCCTGGGAGCAGTTCGACCTGATAAATAACTAAATCAGCTGATTTTGCGGAAACCGAGTTCGGTGGGCTCGGTTTCCGCTATTCCCGCCGGTTACCCGGTCTGTCGGGCTCGGCTGCCGTCGTCCTCGCGGGGTTATCCGACCTCGCCGGGTGCCGAGGCCGTTTCCGCGGGGCTCGGCACCCGCCGGAACGCCCGGATCCGCGCCCGCCCCTGACGTCTCGCTTTTGTCCGGTGACTCCCTTCAGAATGGATGCATCGGGTAAAGGGCCAATCGGGGAGATGCGAAAGGATGCGGGGTTGAACCGCTTTCCACGGGTTCTCGGGGTGCGTACGGGATATGACCCCGATCAGGTGGATCTGCTGGTCCGCCGAATCGAGGGCACCCTCGGCAGGGGCGCCCCGGAGGGGGAGCCGATCACCGCGGACGAGATCCGCGAGGCCCGTTTCCGCACGAAGCTCGGCGGCTACCACGAGATCGCCGTCGACTTCGCGCTGGAGGCCTTCATCGTGGCGATCGAGACCCGGCCCACCGGGGCGGACGGGCGTCCGATCGTTCCCGCGCGCCGGCAGCCCGCGCCCTGGCCGACCGCGCCCCAGGAACAGGAGTGGGCACAGCGCGCTGAACCGCCGCTCCGGGATCCGGGGGCCGCCGAGCGGGAACCGGCGGCGGTCGCCCGGCATCCGGGAGCGGCCGAGCGGGAACCGGCGGCCGTCGTCCGGGCCGTGTGGGAGCCGGTGGCCGGCGGGCTGCCGGAACCGCTCGGCGCCGATGAGATCGAGGAGCACGCCGTCCGGGTCGAGCGGGCCGCCTTCAGACCCGGACGGCTCGGCATGGGCTACAACGAGGACCAGGTCGACACCTTCCTCGACCGGATCGTGGCCACCCTGCGCGGCACCACCGACCAGCCCCTCACCCCCGATGACGTGCGCGGAGCGAGGTTCGCCACGGTGCTGCTGAGGCCGGGCTACGCGGTCGGCGAGGTCGACGAGTTCCTCGCCGACCTGGCGGGCGTCCTTGAGGCCCACCTCGGCCGTTGAGGTGTCAGCGGGTGCCCCAGGAGTAGGTCTGCTTGTGAAGCTTGAGGTAGACGAAGGTCTCGGTGGCGCGGACCGTGGGGATGGCCCGGATCTTGCCGAGGATCTCCAGGAGGTGCTGGTCGCTCTCGCAGACGACCTCGACCATGATGTCGAGCGACCCGGCGGTCAGCACCACGTAGTCGATCTCTTTTATGGCCGACAGTTCGTTGGCCACGATCTCCAGGTCGCCCTCGCACTTGATGCCGATCATGGCCTGGCGGGAGAAGCCCAGGGTCAACGGGTCGGTCACCGCGACGATCTGCATGACCCCCGCGTCGATCAGGCGCTGGACCCGCTGGCGTACCGCGGCCTCGGACAGTCCCACGGCCTTGCCGATGGCGGCATAGGGCTTGCGCCCGTCCGCCTGCAGCTGTTCGATGATCTGCTTGGAGATCTCGTCGAGGACGACGGGGCCTGACCTGGCGTCGTTGTCACGGCGTACCTTGGGCGGCGTCGTCATCCGCGCTCCCTGGCGTCATATTGCGGGGCTGTTTCCGGCGTGTTGCGGCTCCGATGCGACATGCTGTCAGTTTCGGGCCATCTGTCAAGCGATTTCGTAGCAATTTGGTATCTTAACAACGAAATCCCTTGTCGTACGGTTCTTGCTCTGTAAGAGTCGCGACAACTCAGCCCCGATCCATAGGAGGCCGACGGTGACCACCCCGGTTGAGACCAGTGAGCTCCCCCGCCTGAGAAACTACGTCAACGGTGAGCTCGTGGAGGCCCGGAGCGGCCGGTTCTCCGACGTCATCGACCCCTGCACCGGAGAGATCTACCTTAGTGCTCCCATCTCCGGACAGGAGGACGTCGACGCCGCCTACGCCGCCGCTGCCGCCGCGTTCGAGTCGTGGAGTCAGGCCACTCCGGGCGAGCGCGCCAACCTGCTCCTGAAGGTGGCCGACGCGATCGAGGCGCGGGCCGAGGAGCTGAACGAGGCCGAGTGCCTCAACACCGGCAAGCCGCGCGCCCGGATGGCCGAGGACGAGACCCCGGTCGCCGCCGACCACTTCCGCTTCTTCGCCGGCGCCGCCCGCACGCTGGAGGGGCCGACCTCCGGTGAGTTCCTGGCCGAGCACACCTCGGTCATCAGGCACGAGCCGATCGGCGTGGTGGGCCAGGTGACGCCGTGGAACTACCCGATGATGATGGCGGTCTGGAAGATCGCCCCGGCGCTCGCCGCGGGTAACACCGTCGTGCTCAAGCCCTCCGACACCACTCCCGTCTCCACGGTCAAGCTGGCCGAGATCCTCGGCGAGGTCCTGCCGAAGGGTGTCTTCAACGTCGTCGTCGGCGACCGGGAGACCGGCGCGCTGGTCGTCGGCCACCCGAGCGCGTCGATGGTCGCGATCACCGGTTCCGTCGGCGCCGGCATGGCCGTGGCCAAGAGCGCCGCCGAGGACCTCAAGCGGGTCCACCTGGAGCTGGGCGGCAAGGCGCCCGTCATCGTGTTCGACGACGTCAAGGACCTCAAGGCCGCCGCCGAGTCGATCGCCACCGCGGGCCTGTACAACGCCGGCCAGGACTGCACCGCGGCCTGCCGCGTGCTGGTCCACGAGGAGGTCCACGACGAGTTCGTCGCCGCGCTCACCGAGGCGGTGGCGAACACCGTGACGGGCGACCTCTCCGACACGGAGGCCCTGTACGGCCCGCTCAACAACGCCGAGCAACTGGCCCGCGTCACCGGCTTCCTCGACCGGGTCCCCGGCCACGCCAAGGTCCTGACCGGCGGGAACCGGATCGGCGAGCGGGGCTACTTCTTCGCCCCCACGCTCGTCGACGGCCTGCGGCAGGACGACGAGATGGTGCAGAACGAGGTGTTCGGGCCGGTCATCACGGTCCAGACCTTCTCCGACGAGGCGGACGCGGTGGCCAAGGCCAACGACGTCAGGTACGGCCTGTCGGGCTCGGTGTGGACCTCCGACCACGGCCGGGCGATGCGCGTGTCGAACCGTCTCGACTTTGGTGTCGTCTGGGTCAACACTCACATCCCATTCGTCTCAGAAATGCCACACGGAGGCTTCAAGCACTCCGGTTACGGCAAGGATTTGTCCGTTTTTGGCCTGCACGACTACCTTCGCGTCAAGCACGTCATGCATTACATCGGCGAATAGCCGCGAACAGAGGGATAAGCCTGGCATGACCGAAATCCAGGTGGGTGCGGAGGCGGCCGACGCCGCCTCCCGCTCGCCCCAAATGCCCGCGATCGAACTCGATGGGGTCGTCAAGGAGTATGTCTCCCACGGCGAGGTCGTCCAGGCGGTCAAGGGTGTCACCCTGACGATCGCCGAGGGGGAGTTCTTCTCCCTCCTCGGCCCCTCGGGCTGCGGCAAGACCACCACCATGCGCATGATCGCCGGGTTTGAGGATCCGTCGCGGGGCAACGTGCGGCTGCACGGCCAGGATGTCACCAACGTTCCCCCCAACAAGCGCGACGTCAACATGGTCTTCCAGTCGTACGCCCTCTTCCCGCACATGAACGTCTGGGAGAACGTCGCCTTCGGCCTGCGGCGCAAGAAGGTGGCCGAGGCCGAGATCAAGCGCCGCGTCGGCGAGATCCTGGAGATCGTCGATCTCACCGGGCGCGAGAAGCGCCGCCCCCGTGAGATGTCCGGGGGCCAGCAGCAGCGGGTCGCCCTGGCACGGGCCCTGGTCAACAACCCCCGCGCGCTCCTGCTGGACGAGCCGCTCGGCGCCCTCGACCTCAAGCTCCGCCAGGCCATGCAGATCGAGCTCAAGCGCATCCAGCGCGAGGTCGGCATCACCTTCGTGTACGTCACCCACGACCAGAGCGAGGCGCTCACCATGAGTGACCGCATCGCGGTCATGAACGATGGCATGGTCGAGCAGTTGGGCACTCCGAGAGAGATCTACGAGCGGCCGGCAACCGCCTTCGTGGCCGGATTCATCGGCACGTCCAACCTGCTCAGCGGCACCGTCGACCGCCTCCAGTCCGGTTTCGCGGTGCTTAGGCTGGGCGATGAGGACCAGGTGCTCGCCGAAGGCGGATCGTTCACCGCCGGGGAACCGATCGCGATCACGGTGCGCCCGGAGAAGATCAGTATTTCCACCGAGGAGCCCACCGGAGACCTCAGCGTCGTACGAGGCGTCGTCTCCGAGGTGGTCTACCTGGGGCTCTACAACTCCTACACGGTCGGCCTGGCCCAGGGGGCAGAGGTGACCGTCTTCCAGCAGAACGCACTCGACAGCACGAGTACGGCGGAGCGTGGCGACGCCGTTTGGCTGTCGTGGCAGCCGCACCACTCGTACGCGATCGGAAGTTGAGTCCGCTATGTACTCCCGCATGAACCCCGCCTTCCTGCGTGGCATGACGCAGAGCCGCTCCGTCACCCGCCGTGACGCCCTCCGCCTGGGGGGAATGTCGGCCGCAGGTCTGGCCCTCGCCGCCTGCGGCGTGCAGGGCAAGAAGGTGGAGGCGCCCCAGAAGGACGCCGTCGCCGAGTACTGGGGCTCCAAGAAGAAGAACGGCACGCTGCGCTTCGCCAACTGGCCGCTCTACATCGACAAGGACGGCAAGCGGTACCCGTCCCTGGAGATGTTCGAGGCCGACACCGGCATCAAGGTGACCTACACGGAGGCCATCCAGGACATCCCCACGTTCTTCGGCAAGATCCAGCCGCTGCTCGCCGCCAACAACGACATCGGCTACGACCTGATGGTCCTGACCAACGGCCTGCAGCTGTCCAAGGCCATCGCGCTGGGCTACCTCGTCCCGCTCGACCACTCTAAGCTGCCGAACTTCGCCGCCAACGCCAGCTCCGTGGTCAAGAACCCCACCTGGGACCCGAACAACGCCCACACGGTCCCGTGGGCGGGCGGCCTGACCGGCATCGCCTACAACCCCAAGTACGTGGAGGAGGTCAAGAGCATCGCCGACCTCTGGAACCCCAAGTACAAGGGCAAGGTCGGCATGATGCTCGACACCCAGGAGGTCGCCAACTTCGGCATGTTCGCCCTGGGCATCGACCCTGACAAGTCGACCGAGGCCGACTGGAAGAAGGCGGGGGAGAAGCTCAAGCAGCAGCGCGACGCGGGTCTGGTGCGCAAGTACTACGAGAACGACTACGTCGACGCCCTCGCCAGGGGAGACATCTGGATCACCATGGCCTGGTCGGGTGACATCTTCCAGCAGGTCGCCGAGGGCAAGGACCTGAGGTTCGTGGTGCCCGAGGAGGGCGGCACGATCTGGACGGACAACCTGTGCATCCCGAAGACCTCGCAGAACCCGGTCGACGCGCTGACCTTCATGGACTACGTCTACCAGCCGAAGATCGCCACGATGCTGGTCGAGTCCATCAACTACATCACGCCGGTCTCCTCCGCCAAGGACCTGGTCCTCGCCGACGCCGCCAAGGCCACCGGCAAGGAGAAGGCCGCGCTGGAGCAGATCGCCGAGAGCCCGATGATCTTCCCCTCGGAGACGGACATGGCCAAGCTGCGGTCGTACAAGAAGCTGAACCCGGGTGAGGAGAAGGTCTTCGAGGACATCTTCCAGCCGATCACGCAGGGTTAGGCCGATGAGAGAGCGAACCAGTCGGGAAGGGGCAAGCGGCCGGTGAAACGCCTCGCCCCCTATCTGCTCATCCTGCCCGGCGGACTCTGGCTGGCGATCTTCCTGGTGGTGCCGATGGTCTTCATGGCCTCGGTCTCCACCCAGGAGGGCGACGTGGTCAACGGGTTCGCCCAGACGTTCAACTTCTCGGTGTACGGCGACGCCCTGGTGCAGTACAAGACCCAGTTCCTGCGCTCGGCCGGGTACGGTCTGGTCGCGACCGTCGTCTCCATCGCGCTGGCCTACCCGATGGCCTACTGGATCGCGTTCAAGGGCGGCAACCGCAAGTCCACCTACCTGCTGCTGGTGCTGCTGCCGTTCTTCGTCTCGTTCGTGCTGCGCACGGTGTCCTGGCGGTTCCTGCTCGCCGACGACGGCATGCTGCTCTCGCCGCTCAAGTCGGCAGGGCTGCTGCCCGAGGACTTCCACGTGCTGCAGACGACGTTCGCGGTGATCGGCGGCCTGGTCTACAACTACCTGCCGTTCATGATCCTGCCGATCTACGTCGCGCTGGAGCGGGTGGACCCCAAGGTGGTCGAGGCCGCCCAGGACCTGTACGCGGCCAAGCGCGAGGCGTTCACCAAGATCGTGCTGCCGCTCTCGCTGCCCGGCGTGTTCGCCGGGGTGCTGATGACGTTCGTCCCGATGACCGCGGACTACGTCAACGCCGGCATCCTCGGCGGCCCGGAGAACACGATGATCGGCAACATCATCCAGACCGAGTACCTGGTCAACAACGACTACCCGACCGCCGCCGCGCTGTCGTTCACGCTGATGGCGGCGATGCTGATCGGCATCTTCGCCTACGCCAAGGCGCTCGGCACCGAGAACGTCCTGGAGGCGGCGGCCCGATGAGCCCTGACACCCTCCGCAGGAGCAGGAACGGTGAGCGACCGTGAGCATCAGCGAAACCGCTGTCCGAGGCGAGGCGCCCACCAGGCGGAGGTCCCCGCTGAACACGAGGCGGCTGGGTGACCGGCTGCTCCGGGCCTACGTCTGGCTGATCATCGCCTGGCTGTTCCTGCCGATCGCCGTCATGATCGTGTTCGGCTTCAACGACACCCAGAGCAAGTCGAACGTGACCTGGCAGGGCTTCACCCTCAGGTGGTGGGGCCGCCTGGACGAGTATCCGGAGCTGGTCACAGCGGTGATCAACTCGCTCAAGATCGCCGTGCTGGCCACGGTGATCACGACGCTGATCGGCACGCTCATGGGCCTGGCCCTGGGCCGCTACCGCTTCCGCGGGCAGGGCGCGACCAACCTGGTGATGTTCGCCGCGATCGCCTCGCCCGAACTCGTCATGGGCGCCTCGCTGCTCTCGCTGTTCATCAGCGCCGGCGTGCAGACCGGCTTCGCGACCGTGGTCATCGCGCACGTGCTCTTCTCGCTCTCCTTCGTGGCGATCACCGTGCGCGCCCGGGTGATCGGGCTCGACCGGTCGATCGAGGAGGCGGCGCGCGACCTGGGCGCGTCCACCTGGACGACGTTCTGGCGGGTCACCTTCCCGATGATCCTGCCCGGCGTCGTCTCCGGCGCGCTGCTGGCCTTCGCGCTCTCCATCGACGACTTCGTGATCACCCAGTTCACCAGCGGTGCCACCCAGACGTTCCCGCTGTGGATCTGGGGTGCCACCCGTATCGGGGTGCCGCCTCAGGTCAACATCCTCGGGACGCTTATATTCGCGGTAGGCGTCGCCATCGCCGTGTTCAACACGGTCAACGCGCGCCGCCGCACCTAGCCGCCGTCAAGCCCCGTGCCCTCACCGGGTGGCGCGGGGCTTCGGTGTATCCGGATGCCCGCAAGGACATCCATGACAGAACATCCACGGCACAGAACAGGGAGGCGAGATCGGATTCAGGCGGGGGGAACCCGCGCGTGATCTTCACGACCACGCGATACACACAGAGAAAACCTGACTCACGTAGGGAAGTGAGATTTGTGGATCCGCTGAAGGCTCTTGCTGATGCGGAGCGCAAGCCGTACTGGCTCGACAGTCCGGCGAAACCCGAGCCGCTGGCGCGGCTCTTCGGTGAGACGAGCGCCGACCTGGCAGTGGTCGGCGGAGGATTCTCAGGGCTCTGGACCGCCCTGATGGCAAAGGAACGCGACCCGTCACTCGACGTCGTCCTGCTTGAGGGACGGAGGGTCGGCTGGGCGGCCTCCGGTCGCAACGGTGGCTTCGCACTGGCGACGCTCACCCACGGTCTCCCCAACGGGCTGGAGCGCTGGCCCGAGGAGATCTCCACGCTCGAACGCCTCGGTGTCGACAACCTCGACGAGATCGGCGAGGCCATAGCCAGGTACGGCATCGACTGCGGCTACGAGCGCACCGGCGAGCTGCACGTGGCCACCGAGCCGTGGCAGCTGGAGGAGATGAACCAGAGTATCGACATCGCCCGCGAGCTGGGCGCCCGCTTCGACGTCCTCGACGCGGAAGAGATCCGGGCGGAGGTGAACTCGCCCACCTACATCGGCGGCCACTGGGATCGCGACGGCTGCGCCATGCTCGACCCCGCCCGGCTGGCCTGGGGGCTTCGGGAGGCCTGCCTCTCGGTGGGCGTGCGCATCTATGAGCGCACGCCGGTACGCACCATGAAGGACACCCCGACGAGCCTGGACCTGCTCACCCCGCACGGCCTGGTCAGGGCGCGCAACGTCGCGCTCGGCACCGGGGTGTTCCAGCCGCTGCTGCGGCGGCTGAGGCACCTCCTCGTGCCGGTCTACGACTACGCGCTGATGACCGAGCCGCTCTCCGCCGACCAACTGGCCTCGGTGGGCTGGCAGAACCGGCAGGGGGTCGGGGACGCGGCCAACCAGTTCCACTACTACCGGCTGACCGAGGACAACCGGATCCTCTGGGGCGGCTACGACGCGGTCTACTACAACGGCGGCATGATCAAGCCCGAGTACGAGCAGCGTGACGAGACCTTCGTCAAGCTGGCCGAACACTTCTCCACCACCTTCCCCCAGCTGTCCGGGCTGCGCTTCACCCACAGGTGGGGCGGGGTCATCGACACCTGCAGCCGGTTCAGCGCCTTCTACGGCCGGTCGCACGGCGGGCGCCTGGCCTACGCCGCCGGATACACCGGTATGGGCGTCGGCGCGACCCGGTTCGGGGCGAACGTCATGCTCGACCTGCTCGCCGGGACGCGGACCGAGCGGACCGAGCTGCGGATGGTCAAGGAGAAGCCCGTCCCGTTCCCGCCCGAGCCGGTCCGCTCGGTCGGGATCCAGATGACCCGCTGGTCGATCGCCCAGGCAGACCTGCACCAGGGCCGCCGCAACCTCTGGTTGCGCACCCTGGACCGGATGGGCCTCGGGTTCGACTCCTAGGGACTGTCCCCGGCCCCGGCCGGGGACGGTCGTTGGCTTCCGGCACGCGGGCCGTACAGACTTGCACCATGTCGGAAAAGGTGAAGTTCACCGCCGGCGGGGTCACCCTCGCCGGCGACCTGCGGGTCCCGGTGGCACCGGGCCCGCACCCCGCCCTGGTCCTCACCGGCCCGTTCACCGGAACCCGGGACCAGGTCACCGGCCTGTACGCGTCCCGGCTGGCCGGAGCGGGATATGTGACGCTGGCGTTCGACCACCGCAACTGGGGCGAGTCGGGTGGCGAGCCGCGCAACCACGAGGACGCGCAGGGCAAGCTGGAGGACCTGCGGGCCGCGGTCTCGCTGCTGCGCTCGCGGCCCGAGGTGGACGCCGGCAGGATCGGCGCGGTCGGGATCTGCCTCGGCGCGGGCTACGCGCTCAGGTTCACCGCGTTCGACCCCCGGGTGAAGGCGTTCGCGGGCGTCGCGGGGGCGTACAACAACCCCTACGGCATGCGCGCGGGGATGTCGCCCGACGGGTACCAGCGGGCGCTGGCCTCCTTCACGGAGGTGCTGGAGCGGCAGGACAGGAGCGGTGAGGTGGAGTACCTGCCCGCGGTGGCCGAGGAGGGGGAGGCGGCCATGCCGGGCGACGAGCCGTTCGCCTACTACGGCACCTCCCGAGGCGCCTCGGCGCACTGGAGCAACACGGTGACCCGGGCCTCGATCCGAGAGCTGATCACCCTGGACAACATGACGGGCGCCGACTTCCTGTCCCCCAAGCCGGGCCTTGTCGTGCACGGTGTGGTCGACCGCTTCTGTTCGCCCGAGGGCGCCGAGGAGGCCTACCGGCGGATGGACGATCCCAAGAGGCTCGTCTGGCTGGACACCCGGCTCCATATCGACCTCTACGACACCGAGCCACACGTCACCCGGGCGGTCGAGGCGGTCGCCGCGTTCTTCGGAGAGTACCTCTGAACGCGATGTACGTCCTCGGACTGGACGTCGGCGGTACGTCCTCACGGGCGCTCCTGATCGACGCCGACGGCCGGCGGGCCGGATACGGCGTGGCCGGGGGCGGCAACCCGGCGGCCCACGGCAACGCCGTCGCCGTCGCCAACATCGGCCTGGCCCTGCGGCAGGCCCTGCACGGGACCGACCCGGGCCTGGTGGCGGGGGCGGTCATCGGGATGGCGGGCGCCGGGGCGCTGGACCGCCTGGTGTTCGACCCCATGTGGGCCTCGGCCGGCCTGCGCGTCCGGCCCCGGCTCACCGGCGACCTGGGCATCGCCTTCGCCGCCGGTACGGCGGAGCCGCGCGGCACCGTGCTCATCGCCGGGACCGGGGCGATCGCCGCCAGGATCGAGGACGGCGAGCCCGTGATGATCGCCGACGGGCTCGGCTGGCTCCTGGGCGACCAGGGCTCCGGCTTCTGGCTGGGCAGGCAGGCGGCCCGCGCCGCCGCCCACGCCCTCAGCCGGGGGGAGGCGGGCGGGACGTTGACCCGCCTCGTCGTCGACGCCCTGCTGGAGGGCGAGCCGCTCCCGCAGGGGAGGAGAACGGCTGGACAGGGCGACGGGGCCGGGGAGACGGCGGCGGCGGAGGAGCTGCGCGAGCTGGCGATCAGGCTGGTGGTCCGCGCCCAGTCGCGGCCCACGCTGGAGCTGGCCAGGCTCGCCCCGCTCGTCAGCCGGGCGGCGGCCGAGGGCGACCCGGTCGCCCTGGAGATCGCCTCCACCGCTGCCCGGCTGCTCTGCGAGACGGTGGCCGAGGTCCGCCCGACGGGCGAGACGAGCCCGATCGTGCTGGCCGGGAGCGTGCTGACCGGTGAGGGACCTGTCGGCCCCGCGGTACGGGAGAAGCTGGGGGCCGCGACGGTCCTGGCGGGTGACGGCGCGGGCGCGGCGGCGTGGCTGGCCGGGCGGGAGGCGTTCGGCTGGGACCCGGCGACCGCCGCGCGGCTGCACGCCCGCATCGTCTCCGGCGACTGATCCCGGCGGTCGGCCGGGAGCGAACGCGCTCTCGGCCGGGTCGCCCCTCGCCGCCGGAGAGGAGACCGGCTCGTTTCCGGAACGGACCGTACCGGCCTGAAAACCGGGGCAGGCCTGTCAGCCGTCGCCGGAACCCGAGCGGAGCGGATCGACGTCCCGGCCGTCCGGGGCGGTGGCGCCGCGCCCGACGATGGGTCGCAGCACGTCCAGCACCGCCGGGTCCTCGATGGTCGAAGGGACGGGTTCGTCGGCGCCCTCGGCGATGCCGCGCATGGTCTTGCGCAGGATCTTCCCCGACCTGGTCTTCGGCAGCGCCGGGACCACGTCCACCTGTTTCAGCGCCGCCACCGCGCCCACCTGCTCGCGGACGGCCAGGATCAGCTCGGCCCGCAGGGTCTCGACCTCGACCGTCGCCCCGCTCTTCAGCACCACGAAGCCACGCGGGACCTGCCCCTTCAGCTCGTCGGCGACTCCGATCACCGCGCACTCGGCCACCGCCGGGTGCGCGGCCAGCACCGCCTCCATGGACCCCGTCGACAGCCGGTGCCCGGCCACGTTGATCACGTCGTCGGTGCGGCCCATCACGAAGAGGTAGCCGTCCTCGTCGAGGTAGCCGCCGTCGCCGGTCAGGTAGTAGCCGGGAAAGGCCGACAGGTAGGACTTCACATAGCGCTCGTCGTCCTGCCAGAGCGTGGGGAGGGTGCCGGGCGGGAGCGGGAGCCGGATGCAGATCGCCCCCTCCTCGCCGGCGGCGCACTCGGCGCCCGAGGACCGCAGCACGCGCACGTCGTAGCCGGGGACGGGCACGGTGGGGGAGCCCGGCTTGATCGGCATGGGCTCCAGGCCGCGCAGGTTGGCCGCGACGGGCCAGCCGGTCTCGGTCTGCCACCAGTTGTCGACGACCGGGACGCCGAGCTTCTCCGCCGCCCAGTGGTAGGTGTCGGGGTCCAGGCGCTCCCCGGCGAGGAAGAGCGTCCGCAGCGACGAGATGTCACGGCCGCGCAGCAGGGCCGCCTCCGGGTCGGTCTTCCTGATCGCGCGGAACGCGGTCGGCGCGGTGAACAGCGCGTTCACCCGGTGCTCGGCGATCACCCGCCAGAACGCGCCCGCGTCGGGGGTGCCGACCGGCTTGCCCTCGTACAGCACCGTCGTGGCGCCCCGCAGCAGCGGCCCGTACACGATGTAGGAGTGCCCGACCACCCAGCCGATGTCGGACGCCGCCCAGAACACATCGCCGGGCGCGATGTCGTAGACGTTGGCCATGCTCCACAGCAGCGCCGCCGCGTGCCCGCCGTTGTCGCGTACGACGCCCTTCGGCAGCCCGGTGGTGCCGCTGGTGTAGAGGATGTAGAGCGGGTCGGTCGCCTTCACCGGCACGCACCCGGCGGGTTCGGCCGCAGTGCCGGCCCAGTCGACGTCCCGCCCGGGCACCAGCTCCGCCGGTGCCTGCTCGCGCTGGAGGATCACGCAGTGCGCGGGCCGGTGCCCGGCCAGGTCGAGCGCGGCGTCGAGCATGGGCTTGTACGGCACCACGCGGGTGGGCTCGATCCCGCAGGAGGCCGAGACGACCACCTTGGGGCGCGCGTCGTCGATCCTGGCCGCCAGCTCTTTGGGGGCGAACCCGCCGAACACCACCGAGTGCACGGCTCCCAGCCGCGCGCACGCCAGCATGGCGATCACCGCCTCGGGCACCATCGGCATGTAGATCACCACCCGGTCGCCCTGCTCCACCCCGAGGTGGCGCAGCACCCCGGCGAACCTGGCGACCTCGTCGCGCAGCTCGGCGTAGGTGTAGCGCCTGCCGGTGCCGGTCACCGGGCTGTCGTAGATCAGCGCGACCCGGTCGCCGTGGCCCGCCTCGACGTGCCGGTCCAGCGCGTTGTGGCAGGTGTTCAGCTCCCCGTCGGGGAACCACCGGTAGAAGGGCGGCGCCCCGGAGTCCAGCACCTCGCGCGGGGGCCTGCTCCAGGTGACCGCCTCGGCGGCCTCGGCCCAGAAGTCCTCCGGGTCGGTGATGCTGCGGGCAAACGCGTCAGCGTACGACATCAGGCCATCATGCTCTCCTGGGGGGTGCCCGGTCGAGGCCCCCCTCCGACCTTCGCGTACGGAGGGTGACCCCTGGCCGGAGCTGCGGGCTTCCAATCCGACGTGCCCCTGCCGACAATGTCATCCGCGTAGGTCGGTGCTCTTGCGCGGGCTCCTTCCGGCAGTATCCCCTTCCCGACGATCAACGGCTCTCGATCATCGCTCCGGCGCCGCCCCGCTGCTCCCGATCCGCCGGCAAGACCGTGGTCACGCCGAAGCCGGCGATCAGTTCCGGGATCGGGCGGTAGTAGGAGAACGTCGAGCGGTACTCGCCGACCCCCGCCTTCATCGCGTTGTGCGAGGCCACCCAGGTACGGACCTCGTGGCAGGACTTTCCGGCCTCGGCGGCCATCTCCTCCGCCGTCCAGTCGTCGAGCCGGTCGAGCTGCCCGGAGGACAGGATGGACATGAACTCGCGGTCCCACTCCGGGTTGAGGTCCCGGATGTTCGCCTCGCCCCTGGCGAACGCCCTGGCTGCGTCGATGACACGCTGCTGGCGTGCGGCACGTGCGGCGGCGGTCGGATGGCGGCCGTTGAGGAGCAGCTTGCGCTGTTCCTCGGTGGCGGTGGCGATCTGTGGGACCGGCGGGTCGTGGGACAGCCCGCCGGAGCCGATGACCAGCACGCGGGCGTCCAGATCCTTGAGGAAGTTCCCCACGGCCCTTCCGAACGCGCCGACCCGCCGCATCGGAGCGAACGGCGGCGCCACGGAGTTGACGAAGATGGGGATCACCGGCTTCGCGGTGATGCCGCCGAAGAGGATCTCCAGCGGCTGGACGGCGCCGTGGTCGACCTCCATCTTCAGCGAGATCGCGCAGTCCACGCCGTCGTCGAGCACCGACGCCGCGAGCCGCTGGGCGATCTCGGTGGGCACGTCGAGTGGGCCCGCCTCGCTGTCGTAGTCCCCGACACCCGTGGCCTGGTAGCCGATGCAGAACTGCGGCATGAGTTCGTAGAAGAACCCGTTGTAGTGGTCCGGCGCGAACAGGACGATCAGCTCGGGGTCGAAGTCCGCCGCGAACCGCCGTGCGGCTCCGAACGCCCCGTCGAGATCGTCGAGCACTTCACGCGACGCCTCGGAGAACTGCAGTAGCGGACTGTGCGACATGTTCACCAGTGCGAGCGTCATCGTTCCTCTCCTTCTCCTTGAGCTCTTCGAGTTCTCCACCCGGTCTCCACGCGCAGGTCGCCGCATGGAGACCGGGTGGCCGCTAGCGACCGAGCAGGAAGTCCAGGTGGATCCGGTTGAAGGTCTCGGCGTCCTCGTACTGCGGCCAGTGCCCGCAGTTGTCCATGATGGCGAGGGTCGAGCCGGGGATGAGAGAGGCGATGCGCTCGGCCTCGGCGACCGGGCCAGAGGGGTCCTTGGTGGTCCACAGCACCAGCGCGGGAGCTTTGATAGACGCCAGCTCCTCATCGGTGACCATGTTGCGCTTGCGGATCTCCAGGTCCTGCAGGGCCATGTTCGCCGTGCAGGCGGCCAGCCAGTCGGGCTGCTCGAAGATGGCCTGGCGGGTGCGAATGAGGTCGTCGGTGACCATCGCCGGGTCCGCCATCAGCCACTCCAGCCGGGCCTTGACCCGCTCCCAGCTCGGGTCCTTCGCGGCCGCCATGGACAGTGTGTACAGGCGATCCATGACCTGCGGGTTGGCCATCGTGCCGCCCATGGTGTTCAGCGCGATGCGCTCCACCCGGTCGGGGTGGTGCGCGGCCATCTTCGCGGTGACCCACCCGCCGAGCGACTCGCCGGTGAGGTACGCCCTCTCCACGCCCAGGGTGTCGAGCACGTGCTGGAGCTGGTCGATGTAGTGCTCGATCTCCAGCGGGTGCCGCGGCTTGGCGCTGTAGCCGTGCCCGATGAAGTCGATGGCGTAGGTGTTGAAGTGCTCGCCGTGCGCGGCCAGGTTGCGCACGTACGCCTCGGCGTGGCCGGTGATGCCGTGCAGCATGAGCAGCGTCGGCTTGGACTCGTCGCCGGCGCGCAGATACCGAGTGCGGTACGGGCCGGCCTGGAGGAAGCCCTGGCTGAACTCCACCTCCCGCAGGTCGGACCAGACGCTCGGATATGAACGGTTGCTCATGCGGTTTCCTTCTCTCGTGGCGGTTGACGCGGTCACTGCAAGACGATCCCGCCGTCGACCATGATCAGCTGGCCGGTGATGTAGTCGGAGTCGTCACCGGCCAGGAAGATCGCGGTGGGCGCGACGTCACCGGGGGTGCCGACCCGGCCGAGCAGGATGGTCGGGGTGTAGTCGTCCAGCGCGGCCGGGGAGTCATCGGCCCTGGCCGAGCCGGTCTCGTCCCGGTGCATCTGCGACCACAGGTCGGTCTGAATGATCCCCGGCCCGATCCCGTTGACCGTGATGCCGTACGGGGCGAGCGCGCGGGCGCTGGAGTGGGTGAGCGAGAGGACGGCGGCCTTGCTCGCGGCGTACGCGGCGAAGTGCGCGCTGGGGCTGCGCGAGGACGTCGAGCAGGTGTTGATCACCTTGCCCCGGCCCCTGGTGATGAAGTGCCTGGCGACCTCCTGCGTGCACAGCAGCACGCCGAGGCCGTTGACGTCCAGGACCTTCTGCCACTGCCGCTCGGTCGTGCTCAGGTACGGCTCCTTGAGCAGCATGCCGGCGTTGTTGAACAGGACGTCGATGTCGCCGAAGCCGGCGAGCACTGCCGACACCATTGCCCGAACCGACGCGCGATCGGTGACGTCCACTGGTACGGCCAGGCCACGGCCGCCCCGCTCCCGGATGGCGGAGACGACCCGCTCCGCCGCGCCGCGGTCGATGTCGGCCACCGCGACCGACGCCCCCTCGGCCGCGAGGGCGGTGGCGAATCCGGCGCCGATGCCGTTGCCCGCCCCGGTGACGATCACCACCTTGCCGTCCAGTCGTCCGCCTCGGGCATCGTCGCCGGTCATCGGTTCGCTCCCTTTCGTGACGTCCTGCTCATGAGCCTGGCGAAGCCGGCCCGGACCCAGCGCCGGGGCAGCAGGCGGCTGATCGCGTACGCGGTGCGCCAGGCCGGGCCGGGGATGACCAGGGGCGTGCCGCGCTCGAAGCCGCGTACCGCCGCCTCGGCCACCACCGGGGGCGTCAGCCACAGCCAGTCCGGCAGGTGCGCGGTGGACACCCCGGAGCGCTGGTGGAACTCGCTGCGCACGAAGCCCGGTGCGACCGTCGTGCTGGTCACGCCGGAGCCGCGCAGCAGGTGGTGCAGCCCCTCGCCGAAGGTGGTCGCCCACGCCTTGGACGCCGAGTAGGTGATCGCCGGAGTGCCCGGGGCGAAGCCCGCGATGGAGGAGACCGTGATGAGGCCGCCGCGCCGGCGTGCCTTCATCCCAGGCAGGGCCGCGTGGGTCAGGCGCAGCACGCTGTCCACGTTGATCCGGTTCAGCGTCATCGACGCCTGCACCGGGTTGCCGAGGTAACCGCCCGGCGGCAGCCCGATGCCGGCGTTGTTGACGAGCACGTCCACCGGGTCGCGCTCGGCGGTCAGCCGCGCCTCCGCGGCGGCCAGGCCGTCCTCGGCGGTGAGGTCCGCCGGGAGCACCTCGCAGGTCACCCGGCGGGCGGCGCGGATCTCCTCCGCCGTGGTCGCCAGCCGGCCCGCGTCCCGCGCGACGAGGACCAGGTCGTATCCGCGGGCGGCCAGGCGATCGGCCAGGGCCCGGCCGATGCCCGAGGTGGCCCCGGTCACCAGTGCTCTCATGAGAGTGCCTCCTCGAGCAGCAGGGTCATCCGCCGGGCGGCTTCGGTGAGGAAACCTTCGGCGCCGCGCTCCCGCAGGGCGTGGTAGTTGGGTGCCTCAAGCGCGAGCAGCGTCTCGGCCGGCAGGGCGCGTACCACGTCTGCGAGCGGCAGCGCGCCCTCGCCGGGCAGTAGTCGGCCGACCCGGGCCTCCCACTGCAGCGGTGGCACCTCGGCGGACTGGCCGCGGGCGGCGACCGCGTCCGCAGGCATCGCGCCGACCTGGGCGGTCGCGTCGCAGAGTTGCGCGACGGGCAGCAGCGCCGGGTCTCCCGCTCCGGCGACGTCGGCGGGGGTGCCGCCCGAGCGCAGCAGGTGCAGCGAATCCACCAGGACGCCTCCGCCGCCGGAGCGGGAGACCACCGCGAGCGCGGTGGCGAGATCGCGGACCGGCCGGTAGGCCATCGGCTCGATGACCGGCCTGATCCGGTATGTCAGGGCGAGCCGGGTGAGCTCGGCGAAGCGGTCGGCGAGCCGGTCCAGCTCGGGGTCCTGGCCGACCACATACAGCAGGTGGGCGCCCAGTTCGGCGCCGGCGTGCAGGTACGGTTCGACGGCGGCGATGTCGGCGTGCTCGTCGAGCAGGAGGACCTCGACGACCGGGATGCGGATCCCGGTGTCGTCACGGCGGGCGACGGTCTCCGCGAGCATGGGAGAGCCCGGCGCCATCGGCCAGGGGCGTTCGGTGGGGTCCATCGGGTGGATCCGTAGCCCGACGTGGGCGAATCCGGCCGCGGCGGCCAGGCCGACCAGTTCCGGCGGCGAGGTGTCGAGCATGGTGAGGTGGTCGACCCCGAAGGGGCGGGCGGTGCCGGTCATGCGGCGCCTCCTTCGGCGAGCGTGATGACGGTCTTGCCCGGTACGGAGGACGCGGCGGTGAACGCCTGCTGCGCGCGCTCCAGTGGGTAGGTCGCGGCGACGACGATCCCTGGGGCGACCGAGCCGAGCGCGACCGCGTCGATCGTGGCCCGGTAGTCGCCGGGGTGGTCGTAGATCATCGACCCGAGCACGGTGAGGCCGCGGCGGACCGCGATCCTGGTGTCCAGCGGGATGGGGTCGGAGCCCACGCCGACGAGGACGAGACGGCCCTGCGGCGCCAGCCGGGCCAGGGCGGTCTCGCCGCCGGCGGCGGTTCCGGAGGTCTCGAAGGCGACCGGGAACTCCGTGCCGTCCGGCGCGTGGGCGGCGCCCAGGGCCACGGCCCTGGCCCGCCGCTCGGGGTGCGGCTCAAGCACGGCGACCGGGTGCCCGGCGGAGCGGAGGGCGTGCACGAGCAGCAGCCCCAGCGCGCCCGCGCCCACCACCAGGCACGACTCCGTGCAGGTCAGGGAAGCGCGGCGGACCGCGGCCAGGGCGACGGCGAGGGGTTCGACGCACACCGCGTCCTGGTCGGCCAGGCCGGCGGGCAGTGCCCAGGCGTGCCGGGCCGGTACCTCGACCCGCTCGGCGAGCATGCCGGGAAGGTTCAGCGCGGGGCTGCCCCGCCGTACGCACAGCGCGGGAGCACTGTCCCGGCAGGGGACACACACCTGGCACGGGTAGTTGGGCTCGATCGCGACGCGCTCGCCGATCCGGGAGGGCGGCACGCCCGGCCCGACCTCGACGATCCTGCCATGCGCCTCGTGGCCGATGACCCACGGCAGGTGGGGCACCGTCCGGCTCCCGTCGAACAGCCCGAGGTCGGTGCCGCAGATCCCCACATCGCGTATCGCGACGACGACGTGGTCTGGGCGACACACCGGATCGGGCCAGTCGTCCACGACGGTGAGGCGGCCCGGCATGGTGAGCACCGCTGCCCGCATCACTGCTCCTTCCTTCGTTACCGCTGGGGTGGCCGGTCATGGTGGCCGGGTCAGACCAGCACCATGCCGCCGTCGACCATGACGACCTGACCGGTCATGTAGTCCGAGCCCGGCCCGGCGAGGAACACGGCGGTGGGGCCGAGATCCTCGGGGACGGAGACCCGGCCGAGCAGGATCCGCTCGGCGTAGCCGGCCTCCCGTGCCCCGCGGGCCTCGGGGTCGGCCACGACGCCCTCCCACATCTCGGTCCGCACGATCCCGGGCGCGAAGCCCATGACCGTGATGCCGTACGGGGCCAGCGCGCGTGCGCCGGACTGGATGAGCGAGGAGACGACCGCCTTGCTGGCCGCGTAGTGGGCGAATGTGGCGTTCGCCTGCCTGGCCGCGATCGACGTGGTGTTCACGATCTTCCCGCCGCGACCCTGGGCGATCATGATGCGCGCCGCCTCCTGGGTGCACATCAGGGTGCCCAGGCCGTTGACGGTCATCAGTTGCCGCCAGTCGTCCTCGGTCACATCGAGGAACGGGTCCTCCCGCAGGATCCCAGCGTTGTTGAACAGTATGTCCAGGTGCCCGTACCGGTCGACCGCGGCGGACAGGCCCGCGACGACGGACGACCGGTCCGAGACGTCCATCGTCACCGCGATCGCGTCGCCGCCGGCGGCGAGGATCCGGTCGCGTACCGCCTCGGCGCTCGCACCGTCCAGGTCGGTGGCGATCACCGAGGCGCCCGCGCGGGCGAGTGCCTCGGTGATCGCGGAGCCGATCCCGCGGCCGGCGCCGGTGACGACGACCACCTTGCCGGTGAGCCGGGTCATGAGGTCACGCTCACTTCAGCTCGATGCTGAACTTGGCCAGGGCGGCCTTGGTGGTCTCGGATGTGGTCTTCAGGTCGGCGTACCAGTTCAGCTCGTTGTCGCCTTCGAGGCGCGGCATGTAGTTCTTCTCGGTGAAGGTGACGAACTCGGTGTCCTGGGCGGCGGTGAGGGTGGCCTCGCGCAGCTTCTTGACCACCTCGTCCGGCGTCCCGGCCGGTACGGCGACGCCCCACACCGACGACGTCATGCTGGAGACGTCCACACCGGCCTCCTGGAGGGTGGGTGCGTCGACGTAGTCGAGCTTCTTGCCGTCCGGGGTGAAGACGGCGAGCGGGACGAGGTCGCCGCTGGTCACGAAGGGCATGGTGACCGATGCGTCGAGCATCCCCAGGTCGGTCTGGTTGCCGACCAGCGCCTGCACGGCGGGACCGGCGCCGTCGTACGGCACGGCGGTGGACTTGACGCCGAGCCCGTCGAAGAGCATCGCGGTGTTGAGGTGGGTGGGGGTGCCGATGCCGGAGACCGCGTAGGTCAGGTCCTTGCCCTTGGCCAGGTCTGCGAACGACTTGAGACCGGACTTGGCCGAGGTCACCAGCAGGTACGGCTGGGAGATGACGCCGGCCACCGGGGTGAAGCTGTCGAAGTTGTACGGCGCGCTGCGGATGGTGGACTGCACGAACGCGTCACCCGTGTTGTAGAGGATCGTGTAGCCGTCCTTCTTCGCGCCGGTCGCCACCTCGGCGGTGCCGGTGATGCCGGAGGCGCCGGGCCGGTTGACCACGATCGCGTTGACGCCGAGCGACTTCTTCAGGCCCTTGGCCAGGGCGCGGGCGGAGATGTCGGTGGGGCCGCCGGCCGCGTACGGGACGACCATCTCGACGACCTTGGACGGGTAGGAGGAGGCGTCACCGGCGTCGCCGGCGGACGAGCACGCGGTCAGCGACAGGGCGGTGACCAGCGCCGCGGCCACGCCTGCGGACTTGCTGGACCGGGTCAGTGAGAAACCCATTTCTGGCCTTACTTTCATCGGGGGTGGCTGGTGGTGAAGCGATCAGGGTTTGCGGTCCGGGCCGGTTCAGCCGGTCGAGGCCGGCTCGTCCACCTGGGCGGCGGCCCCGTCGTGCCGGGTCTCTTCGATGAACTTCCGCCTGGTGGCGCTGCGCAGCCGGGCGATCACCTGGAAGACCACCAGTACGCCGAGCGTGATCACGATGATCAGCGACACCGGACGCTGGACGAAGATCCCGAGGGATCCGCCGGACATGAGCAGGGACTGCCGGAACGAGGTTTCGAGCAGCGGCCCGAGGATCACGGCGAGCGCGAGCGGTCCCGGGTCGTACCCGGTCTTGCGCATGGCGTACCCGACGACACCGAAGGCGAGCATGATCCACATGTCGAAGGTGCTGTTGGAGATGGAGTAGACGCCGACCATGGTGACCACGACGATCACCGTGGACAGGATCCCGATCGGGACCCTGATCAGGTGCACGAAGACCTTGACCAGCGGCATGCTCAGCACCAGCAGCATGAGGTTGCCCACCAGCATCGAGGCGAGCACGCCCCAGAAGATCTCCGGGTGGCTGGTGACGAGCTGAGGGCCCGGGGTGATCCCCTGGATCAGCAGCGCGCCGAAGATCAGGGCGAGTACGACGTTGGACGGGATACCGAGCGACAGCAGCGGAAGGAACGAGGACGTGGAGCCCGCGTTGTTGGCCGTCTCGGGCCCGGCGACACCGGCGATGGCCCCGCGCCCGAACTCCTCGGGGTGCTTGGAGACCTTCTTCTCGGTGGCGTACGAGGCGAGCGACGCGACGACCCCGCCGCCGCCGGGCAGCAGGCCGAGCAGGAAGCCGATGACCGAGCCGCGGCCGATGGCCCCGGCGGAGTCCTTCATGTCCTGCCTGGTGGGCAGGATCCGGCCCAGTTTGCCGTCGATCCGGGCGTTGCGGGCCTTCTGCTCCAGGTCGTACAGCACGTCGCCGAGCCCGTACAGGCCCATCGCGACGGCGACGAAGTCGATGCCGCGCAGCAACTCGGTCGAGCCGGCGGTGAACCGGGCGACGCCGGTGACGGCGTCGATGCCGACGGCGGCGATGAGCAGGCCGAGGCAGGCGACGATGATGTTCTTCAGCATCCGGGCCTGGCCCAGGGCGGAGACCATGAGCAGGCCGCCCACCGCCAGCATGCCGTACTCGGGCGGGCCGAGGGTGAGCGCGAAGTCCGCGATCACCGGGGAGAGGAAGAGCAGGCCGACCACCGAGACCGTGCCGCCGATGAAGGAGCCGATCGCCGAGATGCCGAGCGCGGGCCCGGCGCGGCCTTTCAGCGCCATCTGGTGCCCGTCGTACACGGTGACGACGCTGGCGGCCTCGCCCGGCAGGCGGAGCAGCACCGACGTGATCGTGCCGCCGTAGTACGCCCCGTAGTAGATGCCGGCGAGCATCAGCACCGCGCCGGCGGGCGGCAGGAGGTAGGTCAGCGGGAGCATGAGGGCGATCGTGGGCGCGGGGCCGAGGCCGGGCAGGATGCCCACGACCATGCCGACGACGACGCCGATGAAGACATAGAGCAGGTTTTCGGGTTGGAGGGCGACTTCGAAGCCAAGGAGGAGATCACCAAAGTTCATTGTTCGCCCCTCACAGGACATTCAGTACGTCGTGTGGCATGGGGATGCCGAGCATGACGGAGAAGGTGAGAACGGCGATCGCGGTCAGGGCGATCGACAGCACCAGGCTCGTGCGCCACCGGTACTCGGCCATGAAGCGCAGCCAGACAAGGCACATCAAAAAGGACGCCAGGGTCAGGCCGGCGATCGAGAAGATCACGATGAACGCGCCCATCAACCCGAACCCGGCGACGATGATCCAGGTCCGCCGGGTCAGCGGTTCGTAGTCGCCGTCGTCGCGCTCGCCGACCAGCAGGCCCAGGGCCGCCAAGGCCATGACCACGGAGACGGCCAGCGGCCACATCCCCGCGCCGGGCTGTTGCAGGCCACCGAGCGGCAGTGAGAGCGCGTAGGTCATCACCCCCAGCGCGAACAGCATGATCACCAGGCTGTTGAGCCTGTAGAGGCGAATCTTCGTCATCGGCGGCGACCTCCGCGTAACACCTGCGTAACCGGCAGGACATCCTGCGGGAACGGACGCTAGCCAAGAGATAGTGCATTCGTCAACAGAGAATGCATTATTTGCCGAGCGTCCGTTATGATCTCCCGTATGGTCCGACAGAAGGGGGCGAGCACCCTTGCCTCGCACTTCCACGAGGTCGTCAAAGGCGAGATCGTGCTAGGCAAGCTGCCGCCCGGAACCCACCTCAAGCCTGCGGAGCTCGCAAGCAGGCACTCGACCAGCACGACGGTGATCCGTGAGGCACTGGTCCGCCTCACTCAGGAAAAGCTCGTGGTGGCCCGACCCAACCAGGGCTTCTTCGTCCCGAGCCTCTCCCTGAGCGGCCTGGAAGACCTCACTCGGGTGCGCACGCACTGCGACACGTTCGCGCTGAGGCTCGCCATCGAGAGAGGCGACCTCGCCTGGGAGACCTCGGTGGTGACGGCGTACCACGTGCTCACCCGCACGCCCCGGCGCACGCCCGAAGACCCCGAGCACACGACCGAAGCGTGGTCGCGTGCTCATCGAGCCTTCCACCTGGCTCTTGTCGAGGCGTGCGAGGTTCCGATGCTCATGACCATCGCCGAGACCGCCTTCGACTCGACGGAGCTGTACCGTCGCTGGTCCGCCCCGTCGCCCGCTGCGTCCACGCGGTCCGTAGCCGAGGAGCATGAGCTGATCCTTGAGGCGACGCTCCAGCGAAACACCGAAAAGGCGACCGCCCTGCTGGCGGAGCACTACGAGCGGTCACTGCAGGTGATGCTCGCCAGCGGGCTTATCGACGGTGATCAATGAAGGTGCGGCGGTCTTCGCGGCCGGAGCCGGCCTGGCGGGATGGACCCGGGCCGGCGGCACCGACACCTGTGTGTCGTGCGACTTCTTCCACTGCGGCACCATGCCGCTCAAGCGTTTGTACTGCCTGGTCGTCATGGAGGTCTTCGCCCGAAGGGGGCATCTCAGCCGGCACCCTGCCTCACGAGAGCCGCTCCACGATCATGGCCATGCCCTGTCCGCCGGCCGTGCACATCGTCTGCAGCCCGACCTGGCCATCGTGGAACTCCAGGGAGTTCAGGAGGGTCGCCGTCAATCGTGCGCCACTCATTCCGAACGGGTGCCCTATCGCGATCGCGCCCCCGTTCACGTTCAGTCGGTCGTCGGCGATGTCCAAGTCTCTCTGGCAGGCCAGCACCTGCGACGCGAACGCCTCGTTGATCTCGACCTGGTCGATGTCGGCGATGGTCATTCCGGCTCGACGGAGCGCCTTGCGGGTCGCCTCGACCGGCCCAAGTCCCATGATTTCCGGGGACAGCGCGGTGACGGCGGTCGCGATGATACGCGCGCGCGGCGTGAGTCGCAGTTCACGCGCCTTGGTATCGCTCATCACGACGAGCATCGCCGCGCCGTCGTTCAACGGGCAGCTGTTGCCGGCGGTGACCCGGCCGTCGGGCCGGAACACCGGCAGAAGCCGGGAAACCGCCTCGTACGTCACGCCGCGTCGCGGTCCGTCGTCGGCGGTGACCATCCGCCCGTCCGGCAGGCGCACCGGACAGATCTCCCGAGCCCAGAATCCGATGTCGGTCGCCTTCTCCGCGCGCCGCTGTGAGCGCACGGAGAAATGGTCCATGTCCTCCCTCTCGATCCCTCTCAGCCATGCCACGTTCTCGGCGGTCTGGCCCATCGGGATATGCGCATCGGGCAGCAGCCCGAGATCCCTCGGGTCGTCCCAGCCGTGGACCCGTTCGTGGACACGTCGAGCGGTCCGCTCGCCCGGCGCGGTGAAGATTTCGTTTCTCGTACCGGGCCATCCGTCGGCCGTTCCCCGGCCGAACCGGGAGACCGTCTCGACGCCGGCCGAGATATACGCCTCGCCCTCGCCGGCCTTGATCGCGTGGAAGGCCATCCGTGTGGTCTGCATCGACGAACCGCAGTAGCGGTTGACGGTGGTCCCCGGAAGCCCGTCCAAGCCCAACCGGATCGCCACCGTGCGGGCCATGTTGAAGCCCGATTCCCCCGCGGGCTGTGCGCAGCCGAGCAGCAGATCCTCGAAGTCCGCCGGATCGACCTCCGGCACCAGCTCAAGGCCGTGCCGGATGACCTGGGCGACCAGGTCATCCGGGCGCGCCGACGCCAGCGAACCCTTCACCGCGCGGCCGATGGGTGATCTCACCGCCGCGATGATGACCGCCTCCGGCATTACTTCTCCCTCCGTCGCGACCTGCCCGGCGCCGCCGGGCCGGTCGGCCGCGGTCCACGGCGCCGTGGCGCGCGGGCGGGGTCGAACGGCCGCAACGCCGGAACGTCCTGGCCGTCGATCAGCCGCGCGAGCAGGTGCGCGGTCGAGGGGGCCATCATGACACCGAGCATGTTGTGCCCGGTCGCCAGGAAGACCCGTGACTCACCGGGCATCGCGCCGATGAACGGGAGCCCGTCCGGGGTCATCGGACGCGGCCCCATCCACTCCGCCGTCCGCCGTGCCCAGTCGACGCCGGTGAAATACGGCGCGGCCGCGTTGACGACCTCCCGGATCCGACTGCGGTTGAACCTGTCTTCCATGGCGTCGAACTCCATCGTTCCGGCGATTCGTACCACCCCGTCCAGCGGGACGGCGCCCACGTGCGCCTCCTCCAGCTTCAGCACCCGGGTGAGCGGTGCCGCGGGGGCGATGCTGAAGCTGTATCCCTTACCGGGACGGACGGGCAGGTTGAGCCCGAGATTCCCGGTCAGATCAGCCGAACCGGCCCCGGCCGAGATGACGACGTGCCCGGCCGTGAAGGTGCCGGCTGTGGACGCGACGCGTACGTCCCGCGACGACGGCACGACTCGCGTCACCCGCGCGCCCTCGTGGATCACGACGCCGCCGGCCCGCAGGGCATCGGCGAGCGCGTCCACGAAGGCGCTCGGGTCGACCTGCGCCTGACCGGACAGCACGAACCCGGATCGAGCCCGCTCCCCCAGGCAAGGCTCCAGGGCACGGAGTTCCGGCCCGTCCAGGATCTCGCCGAGGTCGTGTTCGACCGGGTAGTGCTCGCGAAGGAATGCCCGCTTTCGCTCGGTCCGGGCGCGGGACGGGAAGAGGTACAGGTATTCACGCCGGGTGACCTCGATGCCTACCCCGTTGTCCGACAGCGCGGCGAACCGCTGGTAGGTGTCCGCTCCCAGTTGCGTCAGCGCACGGACCCCGGCGTGGAAGCGCTCGGCGGTGGCGTTCCGGGCCATCCGCAAGAGGAAGGCGCCCATGGTCAGCGCTGCCGCCGGGTGGACGTAGAGGGCGCTGTCCTTGCGGTACATGTTCTTCAGCGCCGTGCTGACAATGCCGGGCGCCGGGAGCGGGCCCACGATCGACGAGCAGATTTCCCCTGCGTTCCCGCGGGACGCTCCGCTGCCGACCCGATCCCGTTCGAGGACGACGACCTGGTGGCCCCACCGGGCGAGTTCCCACGCGACGCAGAGCCCCAGCACGCCGCCGCCGACGACGACCGTCGGTCTCGACGCCGTTCCCCTCGCACTCGTGTGCACAGTCGTCATGACCGGCTCCGAGCCGATCGGAGGGCAGCCCGCCGCTCGGCGGTCGCCGGTTCGTCGACCTCGAAGGTGCCGGTGAGCACAACGCCGTAGACGTCCCGTGCGGCCTCGGCGCTCACCTTGCGGTTGAGCACGTCGGCCCGTACCAGAGCCGGATCCCGATCCAGCGGATCGCCGTACCCTCCGCCGCCGGGCGTGTAGAAGGTGACGGTGTCGTCGTAGTCGAGGCTCATCGTCGGGCCGGTCTGATACCGCAGAACCTGCTCGGACTCCCTGCCTTCGTTGACGACCCACCGGCTTGGTGCGCCGCTGTGCCCGCCGAACAGGCCCTTCGGCGGGATGGCCGAGTACTGCGAGGTGTGCGAGAACCTCGCCGCCTCACCCTTGACCTGCCAGCTCAGTTTCAGGCCCAGCCCGCCACGCCATCGACCGGCCCCGCCGGAGTCGGCGTACAGGGTCTTCGACCGGTACAGCACGGGCGCTTCCCACTCGGAACTCTCGATGGAAGGGCTGGCCACGTTGGTGATCCAACCCGGCATCGCGCTCAGGCCGTCCCGGCTCGCCCGGGCGCCGAGGCCGCCGGTGCTCGGTCCGGTGCCCATCCGCCACTCCTGGCGCGCCGAGACGTCGCCGCCGTCCGGATGGGTGGTGGTGTTCACCGCGGATCCGCGACCGTAGATGAGACCGCAGGAGTTGGCCACCACCGCCTTCGGCAGCACCCCGGCCATGGCCTCGAAGATCATGTCCACGATCTGATGGGTCACCGCCATCCGCTGGTAGACGGCCGCGGGCGGGGTCGGGTTGACTATGGAGCCCTCGGGCGCGTCGATCATCACGAGGTTGGCCGGGCCCTGGTTCTTGGGAATGTCCGGCGGCATCATCGCCAGCAGGCCGAACAGGCAGGCCGAGATGGTCGCCGACTTCGGACAGTTTATCGGCCCCGCGATCTGAGCGTCGGAACCGGTGAAGTCGAAGGTGATCCGGTCGTCCGCGACCTTCATCGCGAGCCGGAGCCGGACGGGACCGCCCATGCTGCCGTCTTCGAGCAGCGGCTTCTCCGCCCGGTAGACGCCGTCCGGGATCCGCCGGATGTACTCCGCGGTGCGCCGCTCGGCGTAGTCGATTTGCGCGTCGACCGCCTGCAGGACAACGTCCAGGCCGTACCGGTCCAGCAGGCGGCGGAACCCGTCGGCACCCACATGGGCCCCGGACACCTGGGCCAGCAGGTCACCGCGTTGCGCGTACGGCACGCTGGTGTTCGTCAGGATCAGCTTGAGCAGGTCCTCGTCCAGGACGCCGCCGGAATACAGCTTGACCGGGGGGATCCGCAGACCTTCCTCGAAGATGCTCGTGTGCCAGTCGTTCGGATCCAGGCCGCCGGCTCCCGCCAGATGCGCGAAGATCGTGGAGAAGCCGACCAGTGCGCCGTCCCAGAAGACCGGCTCGTAGATGATGAAGTCGGCGGTGTGGTGCGCCCCGACGCTGCCATCGACGTACGGATCGTTGGTCAGGATGACGTCGCCGGGGACAAGCGTCGCCGGTGGGAAATGGTGCTTCAGCATGCCCTTGAGGCAGGGCCCGAGCGCGTTGAGGTGGACCGGTACGTTGGCCCCTTCGGCGACCAGCCGGCCACGCGCGTCGAAGATCGACGACGAGCAGTCCTTGCCCTCCTTCAGCAGCAGGGAGTAGCTCGTACGCGTCATCGTCTCGGTCATCTGCTCCGCGAGAGACTCCAGCGCGCTCCGGATGACCTCCACGGTCACCACATCCAGGCTGCGACCTGAGGCGGCGTCTCGCGTATCCGCTGAGTTCACGAAATTCTCTTTCATGTGTCGGGTCTCGTTCGGAATGAGGCGCTCAGAGCGCGGTGAGCACGAGCGTGCCGATCGGACTCACGGAGAGTTTCTGGTCGGGCCACATCACGGTGGTGCTCCCCGGCTCCTCGATGATCGCGGGCCCCTCGATGAGATGGCCCGGCCGCAGCAGGGCGCGGTCGTAGACGGGGGTGTCCATCCGCTCGTCGAACACGACCGGACGCCGTTCCTTGAGCGCATCGTCGGCGCAGGCGGTGGCGGCCTTCTCCAGCCTGGGGAAGGCGGGCTTGGCCGTCGCGGCGACCGCGGACACCCGCAGGCTCACCAACTGCACCGGGTCGTCCGGGGAGGCGTGGCCGTAGCGCTGCTCATGGAGCCGGTGGAAGGCCGTGGCCAGGTGGTCGAGCGCCCGGTCGCCGTGCCCCTTCTCGAAGGGCACCACGAGTTCGAAACTCTGGCCCCGGTACCGCATCTCCGCGGTCCGCACCACCGTGATCCGATCGATCTCGATGCCTTCGGACAGGAGTTCCTTGGCCGCCTCGGTCTCAAGCTGGTCGAACCAATCGTTCACCACGCCGACATCGACCTCGTCCAGCGGGCATAGCCGCGAAGCGACCGCGTCACAGCTCTGGTCGGCGAGCAGCAGGCCCATCGCCGACACGTTGCCGGGGCTCGGCGGGATGACCACGGTGGGGATGCCGAGTTCGCGGGCGGCATCGCTGACGATCAGGCCGCCCGCTCCGCCGAAGCCGACGATCGCGAAATCACGTGGATCAAGCCCGCGGGCGATCGACACCCGCCTGATCGCGCGGACGCTGTCGGCGGTGGCGATGGCGATCGCCCCGGCGGCCCACTGCTCGGGATCCCAGTCGTCGGTGTCGTGCCTGGACAACGCCAGCGCATCGTGAGCGGCCTGCCGGTCGAGCCGCTGACGCCCCCCGAGGAAGTAGTCCGGGTTGAGCCGCCCGGTGACCACGGCCGCGTCGGTCAGGGTCGGCCGCGTCCCGCCGGCGCCGTAGGAGACCGGCCCCGGGCTGGCTCCCGCGCTGTCCGGTCCGACCCGCAGCGCGCCACCCTCGTCGATCCAGATGATCGATCCACCGCCGGATCCGATGGGGGTGATCTCGATGCTGGACAGCTGGATCGGGTGCCCGAGCAACTTGTCGCGAGGTACGACGATGGGCGTCCCGCCGATCGCCACCGCCAGGTCGGTGCTGGTGCCGCCCATGTCGTACGTGATGACGTTCGCCTGGCCGACCTCGGCCGCGAAGTAGGAGCCGGCGATGGCCCCGGCCACCGGCCCGGAGTTGGCGACCCGGATTGGTTTCTCTGCGGCCTGCCGGAGGCTGAACGTACCCCCGCTGCCCTGCATGGTCAGCAACGTGGCGCCGAATCCGGCTTCTTCCGCCTGCTCGGCGAAGTCCACGAAGTGGGCGCTCAGTTTCGGCTTGACGTAGGCGTCGAGGGCGGTCGTGCTCGCGCGCTCGTACTCGGAGATGCGCGGGCTCACGACCGAGGAGAGCGACACCGGAATTTCCGGTACCTCCTCGGCCAGGATCTGGGCCACCCGCGCCTCGTGGGCCGGCTGGGTGTAGCCGTGCAGCAGGCAGACCGCGACGCTTTCCAGGCCCAGTTCCCTGATGGCTCCGGCGATGTGCCGTACCTGCTCCTCGTCGAGGGGCTTCAGTTCACGCCCGCGGAAGTCATGGCGTTGGCGAACCTCGAAGCAGTGACGGCGTTCGATGATGGGCGGGCTGGGCTCCCACTGTACGTCGTAGATGTTGCCGCTCCGGTAGGAGTTTCCGACCTCCAGGACGTCGCCGAATCCGGCGGTGGTGATCAGGCCCGCCGAGATGCGTTCTCCCTGGAGAATCATGTTCACCGCGACGGTCGTCCCGTAGACGATCGTGTGCACGTCTCCGGGCTCGACGCCCGCCTTATCGAGGATTTGCGAGGCTCCGGACAGCACGGCGTCGACTATTCGCCGAGGCGTCGAAGGGACCTTTTCAACCCATATCCTGCCGGTTTCCTCATCTAGCAATACGAGGTCTGTATGCGTGCCGCCAGTGTCAATTCCAATTCGGTACATCCGGTGTCCCTAATTCTCCGTAAGACATCGCGCTCAGGGTTGTCGGGGTCAGTTTCTTTCGTCGACTTTCGCAACTGTATGAGCCGGAGTTGTTAGGCCATATATCCAACTGTCCACAACCGCTCGACGGGGCGTGGCCAATTGGAGCCACGGGTCCCGGTTGGCTCGGTCGCACACTCATCCACATATGTCCCGAAGCAGGGCACGTTCGGCATCCGACCACGGGGTAGCCGATGGGTCGGTACCGGTCATCAGCCGAGCGATCCTCGTGGTCGACCGGACCACGACCGCGCCGCTGGCCGGATCGACGCCGCACGAGGCCAGATCGACGGACGCACGACCGACGCGGGAACACCGGGAGTCGAGGCGTATCTCCTCCCAGACCGTCGCCTGGCTCAAGCCGAACACGGTCCGGGCCACGACCAGTCGGCCCCGGAGCCCATGTCGCCACGAGGACAACGCGTCGTGCCGTGCCTCCTGCAGCAGGTCGGCCGCTGCGGTCGGCGAAAGGGACCCGCTGTCCGTCCGGTCCGTCGCGCGTACCGGAACGACCATCGACCACGGCCACCGGTCAGTGGGCACGGGCGGTGCCGGCTTGGGCCCGCGATGCGCGCTCGACGCATCGGGTTCGAGCGCGGTCATCGCGGGCGGGCCGAGAAAGATCTCCGCTGTGACGCAATCGATCACACGGCCGTCAGGTTCGACAGCGCCCACTTCGCAGGCGACGACGAGCACGCCGTCCGTTTGTTCGACGGGGTTCGCGCGGACTGTGATCGGGGTCCCCACCGCCTGGATCGCCCGGCGGTAGCGGATGTCCGCACACCGCCATGCGATCTCGCCGGGTCCGCGCTCGGCACCTGCCTGGTTTGCTCGATGAGGCGGTGGCCGGGAAGCGAGCGCGCGAGACACCCCGATATGGACGAACCTGAGCCAGGCGACGTTGTTGACATGCCCTGCGACATCGAGATCAGAGAACCGTATGGCCAGCCGGCCCTGCCCGCAATCGCGGGGCGCCGTCACCCGGCCTCCCCCGAAAGTGCTCGCCGTGGATTTTCGATGAGGATGTGGTCGAGTTCGCCGTGATCGACGCCGGCGTGCGCCAGCCTCTGTGAGAAGTGCTGGGAAATGTAGCCGAACCCGCCGCCCCCGTACGCCTGCAAATGGTCTCTGCCGCACACGTCATGGCTCAGCAGAATGCTGTCGATGAAACCGGTGCGGATCAGCGAGACGATGTGTGCGACCCGACTGTTCAGCGCGAATTCCGACCCGGGCCGGATCGTGTCGAACTGCACGTAGCATCCGCTTCTCGCGAGGTCGAGGTGATACTCGGGAATATTCACCGTGTCGCAATGCCCGATGATCACCCGGTCGGGCGGCACGCCCTCCTCCAGTAGCAGGTCGAGTTGCCGGCGGCCCACCGGCCATCGCGCCGCGTGCGTGCTGATCGCCGCGTTGGTACGACGGCACGCGCGGGCCGAGGCACGCAGGTTGCGCTCCTCCCTGGCCGAGATGAACCACTGGTCCGCGCCGACCTCGCCGATGAGGCCGGCCCGGATCCGTGTTCCGGCGAATCCCTCGACCAGATCGCGTACCAACAGTTCGGAGATCGCATCGACGCTCTTGCGGTCGAAATCCTCGTAGGCCAGATAGGGATCGCGGTAGTGGCCGGTCCCTAGGACGATGCGCACGCCGGTCGCAGCCGACAGCTCATACAGCGCGGCGACGTTGTCCGGCGCCCTCGTGTGCTCGGCCGAGGCGGTGACCGGCTGCCCGGTGCGATACACGCCACCCGGGTCCGGGTTCGCGCCCCAGGTCAGCTCCGCGGATGTCACGTCGACCAGCGTCACACCGCCGGCTTCGCGATAGCGGTCGAGTTCGGACCGCATCAGCGGGAGATCCTGGATCAGCCCGGTGCCCCGATACTCGCGCAGCAGGTTGATGAAGACGTGCTCGTGCATGAGGGTCGTGCCGAGCTGCGAGCCTTCGACGGCTCCGGTCACGGTCATGATCTGTGTCATATCGGTCAGGCCTTACTGAGCACGCGCTTCAGACCGAGCGCGCGCTCGATCAACGCGACGGCCGCGAGGGAGAACACGATGAGGACCACCGACAGCGCGGCGACCTGCGGATCGGTGTTGTTGGAGACGTAGCGGAACACCACCACCGGCAGGGTGGTACGGCCGGTGCCGACCACGAAGAGCGACACCACCGCCTCGTCGAAGGAGATGATGAACGACAGCGCCGCGCCGGCGATCAGGCCAGGCGTGATCAGGGGCAGGGTGATTCGGCGGAAGGTCGTGACCGGACCGGCGCCGAGGGTCCGTGCCGCCTGCTCGCAGGAGGGGTCGACCGCGTTGAGGCTCATCATCGTGGTGCGGACCACGTACGGAATGGTCAGGCCGAGATGCGCGACGACCAGACCCGGATACGTGCCGACGAGCCCTACCGGCCCGAGCACCAGCAGCAGGGCCAGGCCCAGGACGACGCTCGGGAGCAGCAGCGGCGAGGTGAACAGACCGATCACGGCGTCCCGTCCGCCGAAGCCGTACCGGGTGAGCGCGAGAGCGGCGGCCGTGCCGACGACGAGCGAGACGACCGTCACGACCAGGCCGAGCAGCAGCGACACACGCAGGCCCTCGAGGAACTCGCCGTTGCCCGCCAGGTCGACGTACCACCGCATGGACCAGTCCTTGGGCGGGAATTCGAGGTTCGGGCTGGCGCCGAAGGAGATGACGAAGACCACGAGGAGCGGCGCCAGCAGGAACAGATAGCTGCAGACGACCACGATCCCGGCGATGGTCCGGTAGATCGCTTCGGAGAGAGATCTCATGCCGCTTACCTTCCTTCCACCATGCGGAAGAGGCGCTGATACAGGACCAGGAAGACTCCGAAGAGGAGAAGCAAGAGCACGGAGAGGGCCGATGCACGTGGCCAGTCCAGCGTCGTCGTCGCCTGGTCGTAGATCTCGGTGGCGACCAGGAAGACCCGGCCGCCGCCCATGAGCCTCGGCGTGATGAACGCGGAGACGGTCAGCACGAAGACCATGAGCGCCCCGGTGAGCACACCCGGCAGGCTCAGCGGGAACGTGATCCGGACGAAGCAGCGCAGCCGTCCGGCGCCCAGCGATCCGGCCGCGTCCTCCAGATCCTTGGAGACCCGGCCGAACCCGGCGATCATCGCGAGGACGGCGTACGGCATCGTGATCTCGACGAGCGCGATGACCACGCCGGCGACGTTGTTGGTGAGCGTGAGCGGCTCGCCGATGATCCCCAGCCTGCTCAGCGCCGAGTTCACGATGCCGTCGTCGGATAGCAGGATCAGCCAGCCGAAGGTCCGTACGACCGACGACGTCAACAGCGGTGCGATCGCCAGCGCCATCAGTAGTCCGCGCAGGCGCGAGCGCGTCCGCGCGAGGAAGAGCGCGATGGGGTACGACACCACGATCGCCAGGACGGTGACCAGGACGCCGAGCCACAACGTGTGCCAGGCGACCTCCCACACGAAGCCGTCGGTCAGCACGTCGAGGTAGGACTGCAGACTCACGGCCGGCTGGAGCTCGGCCGGTCCGACGGTCCTGTTCAAGGACATGCGCGCCAGCCACACCAGGGGCACCAGGAAGCTGACCCCGAGGGCCAGCAGCCCCGGGGTGAGCAGGGCGGCCGCCGCCACCCTGAGAGTGCCGCCTTCGCTACTGCGGGATGACGTACGCATCCGCGTCACCCCATCCAAGACCGACCGTCACACCGGCCGTCAGCGGCCGGCCGCTGTGTGTCCGTTCCGCCAGGACGCGGGTGCCGTTGACGTCGATCACGACGGACTCGACATCGCCGAGATAGCTCGACTGGACGACGCGCCCCTTCAGTTCGTTCGCCATCCGCTGAGCGGGCTCGATCCGCACCCGGTGCGGCCGAACCATCACGGTGGCGCTCGCCCGGCCGGTCCGCTGCGCGCGTACCGACAGGGTTCCGAGCCCTTCGACCTCCAGCCGCAGTACGCCGTCATTCTGGCCGGCCACCTGCCCGTCGAACATGTTGGTCCGGCCGATGAAGTCCGCGACGAACCGGTTCTCCGGGGTCTCGTAGACGGCCCACGGCTCACCTACCTGCTCGACGCGCCCCTCGGACATCACCACCAGCCGGTCGGACATCGCCAGCGCCTCGTCCTGGTCGTGGGTGACGAATACCGTGGTGATCCCGGTTTCCTGCTGGATTCGCCGGATCTCGACGCGAAGCTCCTCACGCAGCTTCGCGTCGAGATTGCTCAGCGGCTCGTCCAGGAGCAGCACGGTGGGCTCGATCACCAACGCCCGCGCCAGCGCGATGCGCTGCGCCTGCCCACCGGAGAGCTGGCTCACCCGGCGGTTCGCGAGGTGCGTCAGGTGAACCATGTCGAGGGCTTCGGCGACTCGACGCCGGCGGTCGCTTTTGGCGACACGGCGCATCTGAAGCCCGAAATCGACGTTTTCTCCTACCGACATGTGTGGGAACAACGCGTAGGACTGGAACACCAGCCCCATGTCTCGCTTGTGAACAGGGCGGTTGGTTATGTCGGTCCCGTCGACACGGATGTGGCCGGATGTGGGGGTGATCAGACCTGCGATCATTCGCAACGTCGTCGTCTTGCCGCAACCCGACGGTCCGAGCAGCGAGATGAACTCGCCACGCGCGACGTCGATGTCGACGTTGTGCACGGCCGACCGGGACTGGTTCGGATATGTTTTGGTTAGTTTGCTAAGTGCGAGATACGCGTCTTCCACACTGGACTCCTCGGTCTGCCCGGAACTACTGCGAGATGACGTCCTTGCGCCAGACCTCGGTCCACTGGGCGCGCTGCTCCCCGAGCAGGTTCCAGTCGACTGCGATCATGGTCTTGAGCTTGTCCGGCGTCATCACGGTCCGCTGGGCGACCTCGTCGCCGACCTTGGCCAGCGTGTTGGTCGGCGCGTAGAACATTTCCGCGGAGAACAGGGCCTGCGCCTCGGGGCTCAGCGCGTAGTCGATGAACGTCTGCGCGGCACTCGCCCGCTTGCTGCCCTTGACGAGGTTGATGGTGTTGACCTGCATGATGCTGCCTTCCTTCGGAAGGGCAATGTCCAGTGCGCCATCGGATTCGTCATGCTGCAGCTGGCTGCGCGCGTTCCACGCCAGGGCCAGGTTGACCTGACCGGACTTGACCAGCGTGTACGTGTCCGGCTGGGGGTTCCACGTCTGAACGGACGGTGCCAGCTCGCGAAGACGCTTGATCGCCGGGTCGATGGACGTCTTGTAGTCCCCGCCCAGGACCTTGCTCAGGATGACGGTCAGCCCGATCCCGTCCAGCTGAGGCGGAGCACTGATCGAGATCTTCCCCTTGTAGGCGGGGTCCCACAGGTCGTTCCACGACGTCGGCGGAGTGGTCACGGCCTTGGTGTTGTAGACGAGCGTCAGGTTGTCGAACGTGATGCCGGGACCGAAGTTGTCACGCACCTTCGCGTGCTCGCTGAGGTCCTTCATGTTGGGGACCGCAGTGGGGTCCAGCGGGGTGAAGATGCCTTCCTTGTTGGCGCTCTCGGCGACCGACAGGTCCATGATCACAACGTCGACCGTCGGGTTGTTTTTCTGGGTACGCAGTCTGCCAAGCATCTCCGCGGACGAGACGACCGGGTCGTACTCCACCTTGACGTCCGGATTCGCAGTCTCGAACGGCTCGACAACCGCCTTGATATACTTTTCCTTGAATCCGCCGGTGGCATAAGCCATCAGACGAATGGTGGTCTTGTCACCGTCGGCCCCATCCGAGGCGGTGCCGGTCGAGCACGCCGAAAGCACCACCGCTGGAGCTAGCAGAAGTGGCAGTAGGGCTCTTCTGGACATTCTTCTCGTCACGGTTGATCTCCCGCTCTTGGGTCAGTGCAGCAGCCTGCCACTCGCCCCTTGGTCGCCGGCCTGCACGGCTTGTCACGATCCATCGCGCTGACGGTCGGCGTCACCGCGATGGATCGGTCGTAAGAGAGTCACACGTGGCCCGGATCACGTCAGCCGACGGATGGACAGTCTCGACGGCGCGCACATGGCCAAGTGGCCAAAGAAGGGCGGGGACATCGTGCGTCCGGCGCTTCCGGACCCGCCGCCGGCGCTGCCAGGATGGCCGTCGGTCCTGGCCAGCGTTTTGTCCACCTTCGCGGCGCTTTAGGCAAGAACGCTAAGGTACGGGTGCCGGTCGGCGGGCGTCGGCCGTATGGTAGGTCACACCATCAGCGCCAGGGAGTGTACAGATCGTGACGGGCCCGGGGCGGGAAGGGCTCCAGTCGGAGGCGCAGCACACAAGGAGATACGTTTGACGCACGCCAGCACACCCAGCGTGTTCGACGTGTCCGCATCCGCCGCACTGAGTGCGCTCGAACACCCGACCACGTTCATCCGCGAGACCGCCGACGCGACGCTGCCGGTGGAGGCCGTCACCGCGGAGCCGTCGGCTTTTCACGGACGAGGGGAAATCCTGGTCGTGGACGCCGCCACCATCCCGGCCGCCCTCGCAAGGGTCCGTGAGCTGTCCCGCCCCGCCGGGACACTCGTGGTGGTCGGCATGGAGTCGGGTGCGGCGAAGCCGGCTTTGGCGGTGGACGCCGGAACGCCCGGACTCTCCCTGGCCTGCTGCCCTCGCCCTGTCAACGCCGCGACCTTCGTACGGGATCTGCGGCGGCTCGTGGAAACCCTTCGGCGGGCGAGCCTGACCCGGATCCTGAAACTGCACGATTCGCTCGTCGCCGCGGTCATGGTGGGCGCCGACCTCGAAACGATCCTGAAACTGACCGCCCGTCAGGTGTCCGGGTTCGATGCGATGTTCGTCGACTACACCGGCCTTGTCGTCTCTTCGTGGAGTCACCGCGGCCAGCGCAGCCTGAACGTGCCCGCAGAGCTCGAGGCCGTGCTGAGTACGTTGCCCCTCATCGACACGACGCAGATCGAGTTGAGCGATGGCCGCTTCGCGGTTCTGGTCGGCGTCGGTCTGCACGATCAGGTCGAAGGCGCCGTCGTGTACATCGGGCGCCGTCGGCTGACCTCTCCCGAGCTCCTCCTCTTCGAGCGTGCCCGCTCCGCCATGCTGCTCCGCTTCGCGCGGGAGAAGTCCCGGCGCGACGCCCAGCGCGCCGCGGTCGAGCAGCTCCTGCGCGCCGCGGTGGACGGATCGATGAACCACGGAGAGCTGGCACTGGCGCTGCGCGGGATGGGGCTCGAACCGGCCGAGGGATACCGGGTCTTCGCGGTGCGGCTCGACCGGGGCACTCCCGAAGCGCGGGCGTTCACCCTGCTGGAGGATGTCGCGGCAGCGAGCACGAGACCCATAGTCGGCGGCCTGCAGGGAAAGATCTTCTGCCTGGTGCAGCCGGTCGACAGCACAGTGCCCGAGGATTTCCTCCAGGCATGCCAGGCCCGCGGGTGGAAGGCGATCACGATCGGCCGCAGCCGGCCCAAGACCGACGCGGAGAGCCTCGCCCTGGCGATCCGCGAATCGGCGACCGCCAGCCAGTACTCAGGACAGACGGCCGGTCAGATCCAGGACGTTACCTCTCTCGGTCTGCCGGGGCTGCTCGCGGGCCTCGACCCGCAGAACGTGATGAGGCCGTTCGCCGACACCCTGCTCGGCGAGCTGATCAGTCATGACGCCGCCAACAACACAGAACTCGTCAACACTCTGACCGCCTTCTTCGACATGGGTTGCCGTCCTGGACCCACCGCCGAAAAGCTGTGCGTACACCGGCACACGCTCTCCTACCGGCTCGATCGCGTCGCCCAGCTGACAGGGAAGGACCCACGCAGCCCGGAGTGGATGCTGAGCTTCGGAATCGCGTTGCAGATGCACGCCATCCTGCAAACCGCCCCCTGAACGCGCGATACCGGGGAAAGGCGGCTAATTCGCCGCGACGCCGTTCACCACGATGCCGAAGAGCCGTACATCGCTCAGCCTCGACAACGCGCGCGATACCGCGTCATCGGCCGTGATGAGTTTCTGTCTCAGCGCGTCGATCCCGGGGGCGCTGTCGATCAGGTCCCGCCGGAAGACCTCCCAGTACAGCGGGGACTCGCTCATGCTTGAGGCGGCGAGGTCGACAGCCCGCTCGCTGTAGAAAGCGAGGATCCGGTTGTTGAGGAGCGGAACCAGGGACGGGCGTTTCAAATGGAGGATCGCCGACGCGATCGTGACCTCGAGCCGATGACGATAGCGGAAGTGCCGGTACAGCACAGTTGCGTGCGCGTATGGCGTCCC
Organism: Streptosporangium sp. NPDC001681; assembly: GCF_040298085.1. NCBI lineage: Bacteria > Bacillati > Actinomycetota > Actinomycetes > Streptosporangiales > Streptosporangiaceae > Streptosporangium > Streptosporangium sp. NPDC001681. Next base: position 83,202 of record NZ_JBEOZN010000008.1, read on the forward strand.
CACGCCCCCGTACGGCGTCTCGGCGAGCCGGGCGTCCCCCGGGACGGACGACCACGGCGCCTGCTCGGCCGCCATCAGACACGAGCGGACATCATCCGAAGTCAACGAGACGCCCAGCAGCAGCAGGCGACCGAAGTCCTGTAACTCCACGACATCGCTCGCGCCCGGCGGGTCGTTGCTGAGATCGCCGGCATAGTCGAACCCGATGAATTCCAGATCAGGTGGTAACTGGAGGAGCACCCAGGCATCCGACGCCCGGATCGAGTGGCCGGCGATCTTCAGACGAGGCTCAGGCATCGGCTCGCTCGGAGACGAGCCCGCGTGAGATCGAGGGTGACCCAAGGCGCACGTATTCCCCTGTGGTGCGGTCGAACGCGGTAACCGGCAGGACACGCAATTTCTCCTTGGCGACCCGCTGTGACGGGGTCAGCGGCAACTGATCGACGAAACTCCAGTACCTCGGCACCTTGAAGGGTGCCAGGTTCGCACTTGCGTGTGCCACGACTTCAGCCAAAGTCGTCGCCGCGGCGTCCGCTTTCCCGCCGACGACCTCCCCGCCGACGACGAGGAACGCATGAACCTCCTCCCCTCGCACGTCGTCGGCGACCGGGACACAGGCCGCCTGGCTGACCCGCTCGGATGAGCACAGCACCGCCTCGACCTCGTTCAACGCGATGTTCTCCCCGCTGCGGCGTGCCATGTCCTTCAACCGGCCCGTCAGATACACCCGGCCGAGGCGGTCCATTCGCGCCAGGTCGCCGGTGTGGAACCACCCGTCGCGGAATACCTCACGAGTCGCCGGCTCGTCCCTGTAGTAGCCGTCCATCATGCCCGCTCCGCGCAGGATCAGTTCCCCCGTGGCGCCACGAGGTACGGCGCGGCCCCGCTCGTCGACGATCCTGGCCTCCCGATGCGGGTTGGGCTTCCCGACGCACCCGGTGCCCACCAGTTCGTCATGATCGTCGGGTAGGACCCGGAGGTCACCGCCGGTCTCGGTCATCCCGAAGCCCTCGTACCAGGGAACCCCGAACCGCTTTTCAAGCGCGGCATGAATGTCCTTGGGAATGCCTGAGCAGGCCACAGCGCGGAGCGAGTGATCTCGGTCGGTGGGCTTCTCCGGTTGGCGAAGCAGGAGGGTCGGCATCATCCCGATGCAGTAGAGGTATGTCACGTCGTACGTACGGACCTTGTCCCAGAACGACGTGGGATGGAAACGATCCAGGACGACGAGCGACGATCCCACCAGGAGGCATGCCGCCAGGCTCCATTGCGGATCCAGGTAGTAGAACGGCTGCGCCGTGAGAAGGACATCATCGGGACCGAGATAGGGAAAGCCGTCCGCGTACTTGCGCACCATCGTTGTCCAGTAGCCGTGCGACAGCATGCATCCCTTGGGGTGGCCTGTGGTGCCGGAGGTGTACTGGATGTTGGCCAAGGTCTCGGGATAAACCGCCTCACCCGGCGCGGAGCCCGCGGCGGCGTCCACGCCGTTCAAGCCGATCACTCCCGGCCTGCCCTCAACGTCGGTCACCGCAACTCGACGGCGTTCGGCTGACGACTCGAGCACGAGATCGAGGTGGTCGGAGCAGGTGACGACGAGGGCGGGGTCCGCGTGGTCCAGGAGTCGCGTCAGTTCCCTGACCGAATATCTCGGGTTCACCGGCACGACCGCCGCGCCGATCTTGGCCGCGCCCAGCCACAGCAGCGGGTAATCCGGACGGTTGTCGAAGACCAACGCGATCCGATCGCCGTACCTGATCCCGAGGGTGCCGAGGACGGCTCCGTATCGGTCCGACAGTTCGTCGAGTTCGGCGAAGGTGTAGTCGAGGTCATGCTGATCGAATCTCAGGGCGCGCCGGCTCGGCCAGAGCTTCGCCGCCCGTCGCACGAGCGTGGCCAGATCCTGCACCTTGACGGCGTCATCTCCGCCGGTCCCCGTCATCCCGCATCTCCCGCCACATGAAGGCCGCAGCCTGCGGCAAATCTCTTCTGTGCTTCACGAGCCTCTCCCGAGTCCTGGGCCCGGAGGGCGAATCGCACCTCAGCGTCAAGCGCAGTTTCCAGGTTCGCCCAAGTGCCCTGTTCAAGGAGTCGCTTGGCGCCCTCGACGGCCACCCTCGGACGGCTTAGGACCGCATCGGCCAGCGAATCCACGACAGCCGACACATCGCTACCGGCGGCTACATGACTGACGAGGCCCATCTCGTACGCCTGCCTCCCGCCGACCCGTTCCCCCAAAATCATCAGTCGCCGGGCACGTGCCGGTCCGATGAGTCGAGGAAGGATGGCGGAGATGCCGCCGGTCACACTCAGGCCGGCTTCGACTTCGGGAAATCCGAATACCGCGTCTTCAGCTGCGACGACGAAATCGGCAGCAAGCGCAAGTTCCGCGCCCGCACCTAACGCGTATCCGTGAACCTGAGCGATGACACAACAGGGTGAACCACGTAGCTCGGTGGTCAGGGCCTGAATACGGCCCAGTCGTTCGGTGCGCTCGTCGGCCGGCGGACTTCCGACCACCTCATGCTTCAGGTCGTAACCGGAGCAGAATGAACGACCCCGTCCGCTGAGCACGATGACCCGCGCGCTGTCCCTATGTGCTTGTTCAATCGCTTCCAGCAACTCGCGCACGAGTTGCGGGGTGACGGCATTCAGTCGGCTCGGGCGGTTGAGGGCGATCCGCGCCACTCCGTCCTGGGCCACGTACTCGATCGTTGATCCGGGCTCTCGATCTTGATGATTCTTCATTCCGCTCCTCATCCTGAGCTTGTTCAAGAAGTACTGGCGGGTCGTCTGCCCTGTCATCGGACACATGTCGAGAGCGAACGATCCCAGCACTCCCTTTGTCCATCCCGACTCCAATCGTGGGTGCGGTGAGAGGGAGTACCGCCGGGCGTAGAGCATGGCGGATTCGGTGGCAGGGCCCCGGCGAAGTCGTCAAGGCATGATCTTGAGGGGGCCAGGTGGCGAGCGGGAGCGACGGCGATGCTGACGGCACCGGTCAGGCGCGGGGGCCGCCGGCGACGTAGATGACCTGCCCGGAGACGAAGGACGCCCCTTCGCTGACGAAGAACGACACCGCGTGGGCGATGTCCTCCGGCTTGCCGGTGCGGGCAACCGGGATCTGCGCGGCGGCCGCAGCCTTGAACTCCTCAAACGGGACGCCGACCCGCTCAGCGGTCGCGGCGGTCATTTCGGTCTCGATGAAGCCGGGCGCGATCGCGTTCACGGTAACGCCGAACTTCCCGAGTTCGATGGCCAGGGTCTTGGTGAAGCCCTGGATGCCGGCCTTGGCCGCAGAGTAGTTGGCCTGGCCGCGGTTACCGAGCGCGGAAGTGCTGGAGAGGTTGACGATGCGACCCCACTTGTGCTCGGTCATATAGCGCTGCACGGCGCGGCTCATGAGGAACGACCCGCGCAGATGGACGTTCATCACCGAGTCCCAGTCCTCGGCACTCATCTTGAAGAGCATGTTGTCGCGGGTGATGCCGGCATTGTTGACCAGCACCGTGGGGTCACCGAGTTCCTCGGCGACCCGGGTCACCGCGGCCTCGACGCCGGCCGCATCGGAGACGTCAACGCCGACCGGCAGCGCGCGACCGCCGGCGGACTCGATCGCGTGAACGACCGGCTTACAGGAAGCCTCGTCGAGGTCGAGCACCGCCACAGCAAAGCCGTCCGCAGCGAGTCGCTTCGCGATGGCGGCACCGATTCCGCGGGCGGCTCCGGTGATGATCGCGATACGGCCGTTGGTGTTGCTCATGTCGTCTCCTTGACTCTCTTTTTTCAGGGGAGGTGCCGGTGGTCAGCTGCGTGAGTAGCCGGCCCCAGGCGGCACGGGCGCGCCAGGCCGGTGTACAAGGCTCTCAGGCTGACAGCGGCTCCCTCACCGTTGGGGCCGGCGTCGTCGATGAGAGATCCTAGATGATCGCCACCTAGCCCCAGCCCGGTGAGCTGGTGTTGAATCACCCCGGTTTCGGTGGAGTTGGCTTGGATGGCATGAAGACGGGCTCGGTCATCCCATCACCGTGCCCGTCGAGTCCGCGTTGCGCGGCCGGGCACGACCGAAGGCGGCGAGCCCTATCTCCAACCCGGTGTGCTCACCGACGACGCGGCTCTCACCGTCGATCACGGCCCGCATCAGGCGCCCGACCATGGGGGCGTTCTTGAACTGGTTGCCACTGGTCCCGATCGCGACGTAGAAGCCCGCGCGTTCCGTGCCATCGTAGATCGGGGTCCAGTCCTCGGTGACGTCGTAGACGCCGGCGACACCGATCGGCCTGCCGGGCACACCGAGGCCGGGAAGGCGGCGGGCGGCACGCGTGACCTGTGCCTCAAAGACCTGCCGGGTGGGGCTGGGATTGATGGCGTCGGGATCGTCGACCCACTGCAGCTCGTCACACTCGGGCTCGGTGCCGCCGACCAACAGTCCGTCACCCGGGGCGCCCCGCATATAGATGCCGAGGTCGAGGTCGGCGATGCACGGGCCGATGCCCTCGCCGTTGTAGCCGGCCGGCGCGGGCACGTGGTGCACCTCCTGGCGCATCGGCCGGACGGTGACCGACCAGCCTGCGCCGACGCCCGCCAGCGCGTTCAGCCTGCCGGACCACGGCCCGGCCGCGTTGATGACGACGGGCGCGCTCACGGTCGTGCCGTCGTCGAGCCGGACACCGCTCACCGCACCGTCGCCGAGGACGGCGATCACCTGACGCCTGAACAGGAACTGCGCACCCCGCCGCTTCGCGCCGTTGGCGAGGTTGACGGCAGCCAGCCCCGGGTCGTCGACGAAGCCGGCGTCCGGGGTCCACAGCGCACCCAGGCGCTTGTCCGTGTCCTCCCAGAAGGCCGGATCCTCGATGCGTTTCGGAGGCCAGAACCGGCCAGGGTCGAGCCCGGGCATCCGGCGGGCCAGCTCGTCGGCCTCCCAGACCTCGTACGGGATCCCCGCCCGGTCGAACATCTGGAGGACACGGTCCATCGGCGCGATGTCGACGTCCATGAACACCTTGCCGACGCGGTGGAACCTCGCCATCCCGGCGTCGTCCACGCCCTCGAGGTGGTCGGCCCACCTCTCCCAGCAGTGCTTGGACTCCCAGGACAGCGCAATGCCGTCCCAGGTCGAGTAGTTGAACCGGATCACGGCGCTGGACGCGCCGGTCGACCCCTGGCCGGGCCCGCTCGCCTTGTCGACCACCACCACCGAGCGGCCCGTCTTGGCCAGCTCGAAGGCGATCGAGGAGCCGATCACGCCGGCACCGACCACCACTACGTCTGCTGTCACACTCATGTGCAAAGTCTCGCCTCCTCCATGAGGGTGCGCAGCCCGTCGGGGATGGCGTCCTCCGGCAGGTCGGAGAGCGGCAGCTGCACGAGCAGCCGGTAGACGCCGAGGTCGTCCCACGCGGTCACCGTGCCGAAGCCGGTCACCTGCTGCCATCGCACGCTGCGCCATAGCCGGACCTTCGGGCACGAAGGGGGTCAGCCGCGGGTCGGCATGTGCTTCTGGAACCAGTCCACGACGCGGGTGCAGAAGTCGATCAGAGCCGGGAATCGACGGATGCCGTGGCCTTCCTGCGGGTAGATCACGAGCTGGGACTCGACGCCGTGCTCGAGCAGCGCCTGGTGGAACTCCTGGGCCTGCGTCGGGGGAGTGCAACGGTCCAGGGCACCGGCGATGTTCAGGCACGGGGTGCGCACCTTGCCGGCGTGGGTGACGGGGCTCCTGGAGTGGAACCTGTCGCCGGGGACTTCCGGGTTCCCGTTGAGGAACAGCACGTCGAAGTAGGGGATGTTGCTGGTGAAGTGCTGGCTGTACCAGTTCGTCACGGGTGAGAACGGTACGGCGGCAGCCCAGCGCTGGTCCTGGGTGACCAGCCACGAGGACATGTAGCCGCCGTACGATCCGCCGATGAGGCCGACCCTGGCCGGGTCCACGATCCCGCGCTCGACGAGAGCGTCGATCGCGGACGTGAAGTCGGTCGTGTCCTCGCCGCCCATGTCCCCGAAGACCAGCCGGGCGAAGTCCTGCCCGCGGCCGGAGCTGCCCCGCGGGTTGGGGCTGAGGACGGCGTACCCCTGGGCCACCAGCAGCGGGGTATAGGAGGAGGACATCGACCACATGTTCCGGTAGGCCCACACCGGGCCACCGTGGATGTTCACCACGAGCGGGAAGGGCCCGTCCCCGGCAGGGACGCATAGGATCCCCTCGATTCGCAGCCCGTCCGGTGCGGACCAGGCGACCGTCTCGGCCTTGCCCGCGACCGACAGCAGGTACTCGGTGCCCGGGTGCCTGATCCCCGCGAGCTCGACCCGGTCGTCACCCAGCACCACGACCCGTTGCGGCACCGAGTAGCCCTCCTCGACGAGCACCACGCGGCCGTCGGCGGACCAGGCCGCCTCCGGGTAGTCCGCGCCGCAGCTGGTGTCCGTGCTCGACCACAGCTCGGTGATCTTCCCGGTCACCGCGTCGTACACCGCGGCGACGGTCTCCAGGCCGCGGATCCCCAGGATTCCCAGGCGATCCGCGTCGATCCACTGGGTCGCGGTGACGTCCACCTCACCGGTGTCGACCCGCTCGAAGGCGGCACCGGGAGCGCCCACCAGCAGGTCACCCGCGATGGCCCCGCGGTCGCTGCCCACCGCCTCGACCACCGCCAACCGTCCCCCGGAAGGCGAGGCCGCGGGCCAGCCGAGCTGCACCTCGGAGCGGGCCAGTTCGGTGACCGCCCCGTCGAGGCCCAGGCGGGAGAGCACGGCCGTGTACCAGGCGGCCTCGCCCGGAGCAGGGCTGGTGACCGCGACGACCGCGTCGGGGCCGAGCCAGACCGCCTCCCAGATGTTGAGACCCTCCGGCGACAGCCTGGTGGTCGTACCTGCCGCGAGGTCGTGGATCCACAACGACCGCCACGACTCCTCCGTCACGCCGATCTCGACGTGCGGGTGCCAATCCGGCAGCTCCTCCTTCGGCTTGTACGTCGTGCCGCTCCCCTGATCACTGGCCAGATCGGCACCGAGCCCCGCCATCCCGAGCAGCACCTTCGTGCCGTCCGGTGACCAGGAGCAGTACTCCACCGTCCCGGGCACGGCCGGGGTCGCCTCCGCCTCACCCAGCTGACCGGTGCGCAACAGGTACAGCTGGAACCGGCCTGCCTCCGTGCGGTCCGACAGGAATGCCACCGTCGCCCCGTCCGGGGAGAAGCGCGGTTGCCGCGAGGAACCGGACGGCCCCGTCAGCGGCCGCAGGTCCGCACCGTCGACCAGGAAGCAGGCCTGGCGTGGAAGGCCGGCCAGTTCGTCGTACACGAGGCCGGTCACGGCGATCCGCGACCCGTCGGCGGAGCAGGACGGCTCCAGCAGCTTGTACGGCTGTCCCAACGCCGGCTCGTGCAACCGCCGGAAATGCTCTTCGACCTGGTCCCAAGTGGCGCTGCCGCGCACGTCCCTACCGTTCATGGGCGGACCCTACGCGATGGGGCGGTCCATCTCCTATCGACTCAGGTCGGAAACCGGGGGGCTCGGACTCTACGGGTGTCGAGGTCGGAACTCCTTGCAGGGGCCGGTGGAAGGCCGCGCACTTCACCGGGGGATGCTGAACTCGATACCTTACGGATCATCGTCCGGGCTGCCACTGACGTCGACCGCCCTGGCCGCGTCATAGTGACACCGTCTCGATACGGCTCACCGACGTCACATGATCGGCGGCTGCAGTTGCACCACCAGGCGGGACATGACCATCTGATGCGCTCGCCTGCGCAGCACGCGCTTGAAAATGAGGTTCATACCTCGGTCCTCGCATGGTGCCGTCGGCAGGCAATGGATAACGAGGCTTCATGGACGCGGGTTTCATGAGCCGCCGTGCGACAGAGACGCGAGGAATCGGAGCCTCTTGAGCTCGTGGAATGCCTGGCCGCCCTGGACGTACGCGGCGACCTCGAGACGGGACAGGTCCAGGACGAGCTGATTGCGGTGCTCGGTCCGCCGCCGGGTCGGGCGGTGGATCACCCAGTCGGGGTGCGCGCGGTAGAGGTCGGAGTCGGGGTTGACCATCTCCGGCTCCACCCAGATGCCGAACCGCATCCCCAGCTCGTGCACCCGGTCGATGAGGGGACGCAGCCCGTCGGGGAACCGTGACGGGTTGGGACACCAGTCACCGAGCCCGGCGTCGTGCGTACGGGAGCCGAACCAGCCGTCGTCCATGACGAACAGCTCGACGCCGAGTGCGGCGGCTTGCGCTACGGGGCGGCCGGCCTGGCCGTTCGCTTCGCCGACGGAACCCGCGACCTGGAACTCCGCTTCGTGGAGTCGAAGACGGGGGACGACTCACTCAAACGGTAATCCGGGTTTCAGGGCCGCCAGCCCCGGCAGACGGGGCCGGCGGGCTGTGTTGCGCAGCAGCGAGGGAGTGTCAACTTAACGGCTGATCTTGCTTGTTGAAGTGGTCAGTGGTTGGCGGGGGTGAGGCGTCCCTCGAAGGCGATCTGGAAGGCGTTCAAGGGCGCCTTCCACCGCATGGTCCTGCGGGTGCTTCATCCGCGCAGTCGGCACCCGCACAGCCTGTCGAGATCACAGTGGTCGCTTTGGTTCCCTGACGCCCTGCCCGGCCGGCGACCTGCCGCGACTCGTTGATACGTGCCTGCAGGAACGCGATCAGGTCATGTGTGACGCCCCACTGTTCACGGGCCGGCCATTCTGGACGTCACTGAAAGACGCCGGGACGTTACCTGAGAAGGTTGACCCCCGCGCGGCCGATGCTGGAGTGTGTCAGGGACGGGGGGCCCGTACTTCGCACCGTTCGGAGCCGTCGATGACGCTTGTGGCCTCTCCCGTACTCGTCGGACGTGACACCGAACTGCGAACCCTCCTGAGGGCGATCACCCGCCCGCCCGCCGTTGCGCTGGTGGAGGGCGAAGCGGGCATCGGCAAGACGCGGCTGGTCAAGGCGGCGGTCGACCGGCTCGGCGGCGGTGAGCGGATCGTCCTGCTCGGCCACTGCCACCAGATCCGCGAGGCGTTCCCCTACGGCCCGGTGTTCGACGCCCTCCGGAACGCCGCCGACGCCCTCCCGGAATCGAACCGCCTCAACCCGGTCGTCGGGGCGCTGCGCGGCCACCTTCCCGAACTCGCCCGGGGGCTGCCGCCCTCGCCCGCGCCGCTCGATGATCCGCTGGCGGAACGGCACCGCTTGTTCCGCGCGGTCCACGCGCTACTCGAGGCAGTCTCCCCGGCCGTCCTGGTGATCGAGGACCTGCACTGGGCCGACGACGGCACCCGGGACCTGCTGCGCTTCCTCATCGGTCAGCCGCCGGACGGCCTCGCGCTGGTGACGACCTATCGGCGGTCCGACCTGCCGGTGCCGGAGTTGCCGCTCGGCCGTGCCCATCGGCGTTTGCCGGGGACGACGAGCGAGGTCATCTCGCTCACGCCGCTGGACGCGGAGAGCGTGCGGAGCCTGGCGGGCGCGCTGCTCGGCCGGGCGGACGTGACCTCCGCCTTCGCCGCCAGGCTGCTCGACCGCACCGCCGGGATCCCGTTCGTCATCGAGGAGGTGGTCCGTTCGCTGCCCGGCGCCGACGGGCGCCGCACGGACGACGATGGCGAGCCGGACGCGCTCGAGCACATCACCGTGCCAGTGCTCCTGCGTGAGGCGATGGCGGATCGGCTCAGCGATCTGTCCCCTGCCGGGCTGAACGCGGTCTACGCCGCCGCCGCGCTCCGGCTGCCCGCAACCGAGCCGCTGATCGCCGCCGTCACAGGACAGTCCACGGGCCCGGGCCCGCTCCTCGGCGCGTCGCAGGCGGCGGCCGGGATCCGCGAGGCGTTGCGCGCCGGAGTGCTGCACGAGGACGGGGACGGCCGGTACGGCTTCCGCCACGTGCTCGCGCAGCAGGCGGTCTACGACGTGATCCCCGGACCGGACCGGCGGCGGGCGCACATGCGGGCGATGGCCGCACTCGCCGCGCTCGATTCGCCGCCGCTCGTCCAGCTCGCGTTCCACGCCCGCCGCGCGGGCGACATCGAGGCCTGGCGGCGGTACGGCGCGGCCGCCGCGGACCACGCCGCCGCGCTGGGCGACAGCCCGCTCGCGGTCGAGGTGCTCGAGGGCATGCTCGGCGACCCCGACCTGCCGCGCTCCTGCCGGGGCCCGCTCATGCTGCGGCTGAGCAAGGTGGCCGCGATCGGGCTCTCCCACCGGCGGGTCGTACGGCTGCTGCGACGCCTGCTCTCCGACGACTTCCTGTCACGGGAGGTACGCGGCGAGGTGCGGCTCAACCTCGGCGTGCTGATGTCCAACCAGGCGGGTGCCATCGCCGCCGGACGGCAGGAGATCATCGCGGCGCTCAACGATCTGGACGACCGGCCCGCCACCGCCGCCCGCGGCCTCGCCCTGCTGGCGATGCCCGCGTGGGGCGACGAGCCGCTCACCACCCACATGGAGTGGATGGACCGGGCCGAGCGGCTGCTCGCCGTCGTCAACGACCCCGAGGTCACGGCGGCGGTGCAGGCCAACAGAGTCGCCTTCGCCATGCTGGTCGGCTCGCCCGACGCCTTCACCCTGGCGGCGACGCTCCCTGTGAACGATCCGTCGGCGGCGGTGCGCAGGCAGGCCGCCCGCGCGTACTCGAACCTGTGCGACGGGGCGATCCCGCTCGGCCACTACGCCGCCGCCGAGCGGTTCGCCCAGGAGGGCAGGCGGCTCGCGAAGGAGACCGGCGCCCTTTACTCCGGCTACCTGGTGGAGGTGTCGTCGGTCCGGCTCGACTGGCTGACCGGGCGCTGGGACGGGCTGCGGCGGCGCGCCGCCGCCGTGGTGGAGATGACGCCGGAGGCGCCGCTGCTCGCGGCGGACGCGCAACTGGTCCTCGGCATGCTCGCGCTGGTCGCGGGCGAGTGGGAGGAGGCGGCGAGTTACCTCCACGCCGCAGGCCTGCGCCACCCCGGCTCCGGCTTCCATCCCGTCCTGGCCGCGGCGTCCGGCGGAGTGATCGAGCTGCACCTGGCCCGCGGCTCCGTGGACGCCGCCGTCTCCGAGGCAGACCGCGCTCTGTCCCGGCTGCGCCGCAAGGGCGTCTGGGTGTGGGGCGCCCACCTGGTGCCGTCCGCGGTCGCCGCACTGCTCACGGCCGGGCGCTTCGGCGACGCGGCCACCCTGGTGTCCGACTTCGCCGACAGCATCAAGGATCGGAGCGCACCCTCGGCCGAGGCGGCGCTCGACATGGCGCGCGGCATGACGGCCCAGGCCGAGGGCCGGCACGAAGCGGCGGCAGAGTTCCTCGCCAGGTCCCGTGCGGCCCAGGCGGCGATGCCCCAGCCGTACGGGGCGGCGCGGGCGGCCGAGGCAGAGGCGGGCGCGCGGCTCCGCCTCGGCGACCGCGCCGCCGCGGGGGAAATCCTCACGGACGCGGCCGAGCGGTTCACCGGGCTCGGAGCGACCCACGATGCGGCGCGCTGCCGCCGCACGCTGCGCGACATCGGCGCGGGCAGCCTGCCGCGCGGGGCCAGGAAGGCCAAGGGCGGCGTGCTCTCGACTCGGGAGAGCGAGGTGGCCCGGCTGGTCGCGCTCGGCCGTACCAACCGGGAGATCGCCGAGGTGCTCTTCCTCTCTCCCCGTACGGTCGAGACGCACGTGGCGAAGGTGCTGCGCAAGCTCGGCGTGCGCTCGCGCAACGACGTGGCGCCGCCCCGCTGACCCCTCCGCCGACGGGTCGCCCGGTTACCGGCCCGGACATGCGAGAGCCCCGGCCGGGGTCACCGGCCGGGGCCTCGCCCCCGGGTTACGAACCGGTCAGAGCGTGATGCTCCAGCCGGTGAGCTTCCCGGTCCTGCTGTCCTGGCTGCCGTCCATGACCAGCAGGTACCAGGCCCCGCTCGCGGTCGAGCTCACCGGCACCTGGTAGGTGCGGGAGCCGGACCACGGGGTGCATGTGGTGCTGAACTCCTGGTCCTTGATCGTGATGAAGTCGCTGCTGCCCGGGGCCATCAGGTACACGCTGAGGGTCTCCGAGCACGGGTGCTCGACGGTGAGGGCGACCTGCACCGGCGAGGAGGCCTGACCGGTCGCGGTGGACTGGATCGGGCTGAACGCGTAGCCGTTGTCGGGGATCGAGTAGACGGTGGTGCTGGGGAAGGTCCGGTCACCGCCGGTGGAGCCGTTCACCACGAGGGTGAACGTCGCGGTACGGGTGGCGGTCTCGCCTCCGCCGGTCACCGTCACGCTGTAGGTGCCGGCCGGGGTGGAGGCCGAGGTGGACACGGTCAGCGTGGCCGAGCCGCCCGAGGTGACCTGGGTGGGGGTGACGCTGACCGTCGGCCCGGCGGGCGTCACGGTGGCCGACAGGCTGACCGTCTGGGCCGTGCCGGACGTGGTGGCCGTGGTGACCGTCGCGGTGGCCTGCTGGCCCGGCTGGACCGAGCCGGACGACGGGTTCAGCGACAGCGAGAAGTCACGGGTCGGCGGCGGGGTGTCGCCACCCACCGCGGCCTTCCAGAGCGCGTACGCGGTCGCGCCCGCGGCCCGGCCGAGCACGGTGTCGTTGACGTTGGAGACGGTGTCGCACGCGGCGTGGTAGCACGAGTCGTACGCCCGGCCCGCGGTGCCGCCCCACTTGGCCGCCTGCGCGGAGGTCTTGGTGGCGCTGGCTCCCGCCGCCAGGCCGGATGTGGGGATTCCGGCGTTCTTGAACGAGGCGTCGTCGGAGCGGCCCTGGCCCTCGACGTTCTCCTCCGGCTGGAGGTTCAGCTTGTCGTAGTAGGCCTTGAGGTTCGCGGCGGTGGCGGTGGTGATGTTGTTGATGAAGTATCCGGCGTTGGTCGAGCCGATCATGTCGTAGTTGAGGTACGCCTTGATCTTGCTGCGCTCGGTGGAGCTGAGTGAGTTGACGTAGAACTTCGACCCGTTCAGGCCCTGCTCCTCGTCGGTCCACCAGCCGAAGCGCACGTGCTTGGCCATGCTGGGCTTCTGGGCGGCGAGGGTGAGGGCGACCTCCAGCAGCATGCCGGAGCCGGAGCCGTTGTCGTTGATGCCGGGTCCGGCGGCGACGCCGTCGAGGTGCGCGCCGGCCATGATGACCTGGTTGGTGTCACCACCCGGCCAGTCGGCGATCAGGTTGGGGCCCGCGCCGGCGGTGCAGCCGGAGGTGCAGTTCTGCCGGGTCACGGTGTAGCCGGCCGCGGTCAGCTTCTGCTCGAGGTAACTGACCGACTGGGTGTACCCGGCGCCGGTGGACCTGCGGTTGCCGCCGTTGCCGGTGGCGATGGTCTGGAACTGCTGCAGGTGCGCCTTGACGTTGGCGACGCTGATGTCCGGCGGCTCGGTCCCGCCGGATCCGCCGCCGACCGTCAGGGTGTAGGTGGCGGTGTGGCGGGGCGTGCCGGTGCCCGTCCCGGTGCCGGTGACCGTGATCTGGTACGTCCCGGTGGGAGTGGCGGACGTGGTGGAGACGGTCAGCGTGGCGGAGCCGCCCGAGGTGACGGACGACGGGGTGAAGCTCGCGGTCGCTCCGGACGGCAGCCCGGAGGCGGTCAGGTTGACCGTCTGCGCGCTGCCCACGGTGGTCTGGGTGCCGACCGTGGCGGTGGCCTGGCCACCCGGCTGCACGGAGCCGGACGACGGGTTCAGCGACAGGGAGAAGTCGGCGCTGCCCGGACCGGGATCGGTGCAGGTGGGCTCACCGGACTGGGCCGCCACGCTCACCGCGCTCCAGGCGGCCTTGGTGCTCGCGCACTCGGCGCTGTTGGCGCCGAACAGCTCCACGGCCGCCGCGACCGAAGCCGAGCGCACACTGGAGTGCTTCCAGGTGGACGACTTCCGGGACAGCGCGCCCATGAAGATCTTCCCGGCCTTCTGGATGCCGATGCCGGTGACCGTGCTGCTGTTGCAGGTCGGGCTGGTCGGCTGGCCGTTGGTCGGGTTGCTGCCTTCGGCCAGCAGGTAGAACCAGTGGTTCTGCGGGCCCGCCGCCGCGTGCACCTCGGTGCTGGGGATCGAGGAGGAGTAGCAGTTGGGGTCGCCGACCTTGGACGGGTTGTACATGTAGCGGATCGGGCCGTTGCCCGCGAGGTTGACCTCCTGGCCGACCGTGTAGTCCAGCGGCTCCTTGGGGTTGCTCGCGTAGGCCTCGGTGATGGCGCCGAAGATGTCACCGGTGGACTCGTTCAGGCCGCCGCGCTCGTTGTCGCTCTGCGACCCGGCCCCGCCGGGTGTCGTCTGGAAGATGGCGTGGCCGTACTCGTGCGCCACCACATCGATCGACGTCAATTGCTTGTTGCCGGCCTGGTTGCGGCCGAAGGTGGTGTAAGTGCCGGTCCAGTAGGCGTTGACGTCGGTCATCCCGACTCGCGCGCCGAAGCCCCTGCCACTGCCGTCGATGCCGTTGCGGCCGAGCCAGTCGCGCAGCATGTTCCATTCCTGGGCCGCCGTGTACATGACGTCCACGCACGCGGTCTCCAGGTCGGTGCCCGACCCGTTGCCCCAGGTGTCGGTGCTCTTCGTGTACGCCGAGCCGTTCTGGCCGCCGCACTGGATGCCGGGCCGCCCAGCGTCGGTCATCGAGTAGGAGCTGCCGACGCGGCTGGTGTCGATGGTGACCTGACCGGCGAAGTGCGCGTTGCCGCTGCCCGCGACGACCTCGTCGTAGTGGTCGGCGACCGCGCCGGTGCGGGCATCGACGAACACGTGCTGGATGCTCGGCTTGTTCTTCGCCACACCGGCGACGACGGCCTCCCAGGCGAGCTTGGGCTTGCCGCCCCAGGCCAGCACCACGAGCCGGGGCGCGCCGACGTCGTCCACCCGTGACAGCCGCGCCTTGGCGGTCTGAGTCGCCTGCTCCGCGGTGATCTTCGCCACCAGCGAGATGTTCCGCGGGCTCGGTCCGGAGGCCGCGGTGGTGTCGCGTACCCGCCCGGAGGCGTCGGTGACGACCACGGCGTCGCCGCCGATCACCGGCAACCCCCTGTAGGTGCGCTCGTACGAGACGTACTGCATGCCGCCCGGGCCGGTCGTCACGCCGACCCGCTCGTAGGACTCGTCCGGTCCCGCGCGCAGTTCGTCGAGCCCGCTGGCGACGGCCCGGTCTGCGGCGGCCACGGCGAGCGACTTGGGATCGGCGGCCGGAGCCGCGGTCGTGGAAGAGACGGAGGTCGCGGGGGTGAGGGATCCGGCAAGGGCGCCGTGGAACGGGGCGGCGTCCGCGGGTGGCGCGACGAGCGCCATCGAGGCGACCGTGGCGACACCGGCGGTCACCGCGGCTAAGACCTTGTGTTTCACTCGGGGCTGTTCCTTTCGGTCTTCCCGGTCCGTGTCGCCTGTCGGCGCACGTCGGACCACCACGCCGCCGGGGATCTCCGAGCAGGCGAGGTTGGATGGGAAACGGGGGGTGTCGAGAGGGTGATCGCGTTTCACCCTGTTGTCGCCAGACGATAGGCATCGGCGGCATCCGCGAAAATCCGTTAACACATCCGTAGGCCTACGGAAATTCCGTAGACGTGCCATGAACAGCGCCCGGCATGCACGCGGCCCGGCGACACCGGCCGCCGGGCCGCACACGTGTCCCCTGCTCTACACCGCGGCGCTCACGACGTGCGCAGGCGGAGCCAGGTGACCAGGCGGGTGTCGGGATCGTTCAGGTCCAGGCCCTGCGCCGCGAGCCGCCTGATCCGGTAGCGGAGCGTGTTGGGGTGCACGCCCAGCCGCTCCGCCGCCGCCCTGACATCGCCGTGGCACTCGATCCAGGCCAGTACCGAATCCTCGTCCACCGGCCCGACCTCGTGCAGCAGCAACCGGGGGTGGGCATCCAGGAGTGCGCGCAGCTCAATGAGCGAGCCGGCCGCCCACACCTCCTCAATCGTCGCCACGGCCGCCCCCGGCGCCCCCACGACGGCACCCGGCGAGCCCGGGCTGGGCGATGCGCGGAGGGCTGCCAGGGTCAGGTCGGCCTCGTGGAGGGAGCGGGGAAGGTCCTCGGCCCCTGCCGGACGGCCCACCCCGGCCAGCAGGGGGCGGCGGGCCCCGAGCTGTCGCACAAGGTCGACAGCCAGCCCGCGAAGCTCGCGGAGCGCGGCGAGGCCGGTTGCGGGCGTCAGGCAGTACACCGTCTCCTCGCGCAGGACGCAGGCCGCCGAGCGGCGGTAGGCGGCCAGGTAGGTCGCCACCCGGTCGAGCAGTTGCTCGGCGGCGGACGCCGGGCCCGCCTCGGCGACCGCGAGGACGGCCAGCCGACCGGAGGGGTCAAGGCCAAGGTGGCGGAGCGCGGCGCGGGGCTCGTGGCCGTCCAGGGCCTGGCCGGCCAGTTCGCCGCGGCGCTGCCGTTCGGCGTCGCGGGCGGTCCGCACGCGCAGCAGGTGGACGGCGGCCAACCGGGCGAACTCCTCGATCAGCGTGAACCGCTCGGCCGGAAGCTGCTCGCACCCCTCCAGCACCCACAGCATGCCCAGCGGCTCGGGCCCGCTGCGGATGCCCACGCCGATGCGCCAGATCTGCGCACCGAGCTCGTCGTACGGCGGGCCGGTCGGGAACCGCAGCGCCCGCTCGCCGGTCAGCAGCAGGTGGCGCGTCTCGCGCGGCGCGTTGGTCGGCGGCACCGCCCTGTTCAGAATCACATCCCGCTGCAGCGCGTCGTTGACCTGCCCCGGCACCGCCGAGTAGGCCATCAGCCGCCACTGCATGTCCACGATCCCGACGGGCCGATCGAGCGTCTCGGCGATCGCGTTCACCAGCGCGTTCAGGTCACCGGCCGGGACGCTGCCGAGATCGCGCCCGGGGTCGGCCGCCATGCCGTCGCTCAGCGGCAGTGACTCCTCCAGCAGTACGTGCAGGTGGCTCCACGTCATCGCGCCGGGCAGGGCGATGAGCGCGAGGCCCGCCTCCGTGGCGGCCTCGGCCAGCGGCTCGGCCTCCTCGGGCGAGGCCCTGACCACGGCTGCCGCCGCTCCGCCGAGCGTGCGGATGACCGGGGCGGCCACCGCGGGCGCCACCCCGACGAGCAGCACCATCGAACCGGGCGGCGGCGCGGCCGGGTTGAGCGGGTCGAAAATCGAGGGCCCGGACACCGGAACCCGCAGGCCGCGCGGCGCGAGGACGACCTTCAGCAGCCTCTCGCCGACCCGCTCGATGATCTCGGCCAGCGACGGCTCAAGGTAGTCCACCTGGCTCATGGAGTGAGGATAACCTTGGCCGATCGGCCAAGGATTCCGCGCGGCCGTTCCTTCACTGTTGGCGCATGGAGAGTTCTTGGGGCCAGGTACGGCTCAGCCGGGACGCCTACGGCACGGCGCTGGTCGACGCGGACACCGAGCCGGCCGCCTACTTCGGCCTGGGATACGCACAGGCGCAGGACGACCTGGAGGCGCTGCTCAGACAGTACGTCCTGGTCCGCGGTGAGACCGGCGACCAGGAACGCGACGCAACTCAGCGCCGCTGGCAGGTGCTGGAGGAGGCCAGGCACGGCTTCGACGCACTCCCGGCCGGCCTGCGCACGTGCTACGAGGCGTTCGTCGGCGGGGTCGCCGCGTGGATGCGCGAGCGCCCGGACCTGGTGCCCGCGTGGGCACCGCCACTGGAGCCCGCGCTGCCGATCGGCGTCAACCGCACGGCCATGCTTTGGTGGCTCATCACGGACGCGGTCGAGGCGCTTCGCGAGGCCGGGGTCCTGCCCACGGGCCCGACCTCGGAGAAGGAGCGGATGATCGGCTCCAACGCCTGGGCGATCCGGCCGTGGCGGACCGCCGTGGGCGAGACGATCCTGGTCAGCGATCCGCACCTGCCGCTCGGTGAGACCTTCGCGATGCACGAGGCGGTCGTCAGGGGCGGCGAGGCGCTGCACTACACGGGCTTCACATTCGTGGGCGCGATGCTGCCGCCGCTGGCGCACAACCGGACGTGCGCGTGGGGCCTGACGACGGGCGGACCGCGGGTGTCCGACGCCTACCGGATCGTTGTGGACGGCGACGTCTACCTGCATGACGGGGAGCCGCGCCAGGTCCTGTGGCACGACGGTCACGAGTATGTGGTGCACAACGACGTGATCGCGCCCGTGCTGGCCAGGGACGAGGAGGCCGTGTACGTCGTCTGCACGCCGTACATGGGACTGGCCGGGGAGACAGAGCTGCAGCTCATGGAGATGGTTCGGGCCCGCGATGTGGGTGAGCTGAGGGCGGCGCAGGAGCGGCAGGCCTTTCCACCGCAGAACCTGATCGCGGCCGACGCGAACGGCGACTGCCTGTACCTGCGCATCGGCCGCACCCCCGGACGTGCCGCCGGACAAGGAGGGCGGCAGGTGCTGGACGGCAACACCTCCGCCACCGCCTGGAAGGGCATCCACCCGCTCGCCGAGCTCGTCCAGATCGCCAACCCCGCCTCCGGGTACCTCGGCAACTGCAACACCGCCCCCGACACGGTCTGCCCCGAGCTCCGGCCGGACGGCTGGCACCCGGACGCCTTCAACGACGAGCCCGGCCGTACCACCAGCCGAGGCAGGCGGCTGGCCGAGCTCCTCCCCCGCGCGTATGCCACCGACGCCGCCGAGGTCACCCGCTGGGCGCTGGACTCCCGCTGGCCCGACACCGCGCTCTGGCAGGACCGCCTCCACTGCGCCGCCGAAGCGGCGCCGGACCGGATCGCGGGCTGGCCGGCGCGGACCCGCTGCCTCCTGCACCGCCTGCTCGCCTTCGACGGCCACGCCGACCCCGGCTCCACCGACGCCCTCGCCTGGTCCACCTGGCGCACCGCCCTGGAGGAGAAGACCGGGGAGCTCGCCGAGGCCGACCTGCTCGACGCCGTCGAGCGGGCCGTCGTGCCCGATGGGACCTACGGCGATTTCCACGAGCTCGCCCCCGGCGTCCCCGGCCGGGCGGGCGGGCTGGGGCTCGACGTCCCGCTGCGCGCGACCTACTACCAGAACGGCCGCGCCTACCTGGCCGGACCGTGCCTGCGCATCGTCTCCTTCGGCACGGACGGCCTGCGCTCCTGGAGCGTCGCCCTGCCCGCCCAGGCCGGCCTGTACGGCAGGGGCGAGGTCAAGCCGATCACCTTCGACCTGCCATGAGCCTGATCACCGCCCGAGAGGGGATCCCCATGTCCAGCGTCTTCGGAGAGCCCGGCTACGCCCGCCTGCCGGATGGGCGAAGGCTGCACTATGTCAGCAGCGGCGCGGGCGAGCCGGTCGTCGTCCTGGAGTCCGGTCTGGGCGCCACACGCACCGAGTGGGGGCTGGTCATCCCGCCGCTGGCCGAGCACACCCGTGTGGTCGCCTACGACCGGGCGGGGCTGGGCCGCAGCGATCGCGACCCGCACCGTCGCCACCTGGAGCGGATGGTGGAGGACCTGGGCCACCTCCTGGGCCACCTGGGACAGGACCGCTACGTCCTGGCCGGGCACAGCCTGGGCGGCCCCATCATCCGCGCCTACGCCGCCGCGCACCCGGAGCGGGTGGCCGGTCTCGTGCTGATCGACCAGGCGGCCGAGGACCTCGATCTCTACTACTCGCGTGGTTTCCGCCAGATGACCCTCGCCATGAACATGGCCACGCGCGGCCTCCGCCGGATCGGCATCAAGGTGGTCCCGGCGGAGGTCAGGCGGGTGATGGCGTTGTTCCCCGCACCCATGCGGGCCGAGGCGCTGGCCGAGACGACCCGCCTCTCGGAGATGCGTGCCACCGGGGCGGAGTACGCGGCGCTGGCAGAAGGCTTCGCCCGCCTGCGTGCGGCCAGGCCCGCCCTGCCCCGGGTGCCGGTGACGGCCATCAGCGGGATGCTCGCGCCCAGCAAGATGGAGAGGCGGGTGCGGCCGGCGTTCGTCGAGAGCCATCGGCGCCTGGCCGAGGCCCAGCCCCTGGGCCGCTACGTCAAGGCCGAGCGCTCCGCCCACATGATCCCCCAGGACGAGCCCGGCCTGGTGGTCGCCGAGATCCTGCGCGTGGTGCAGGACCACTAAGGGCTCGCCGCGAAATAGCCCGTTGCCTCCCAGATCTTCGGTCGTTGTTAACGAAAGATCACTAATTGGAGTCTCCGCACTTCGAGGGGATTTCCAATGGGAACGCTGGTGGCAAAGTGTCGCCTGCAGGGCGATAGCCGCCGAATATCTCACCTACGAGCGGCATGGCACGCCGGACGGGACACGAACACGCCTGGTGCACGCCTCCTGCCACCGCAGCCTCCAGGCCCGCAACCGCAGGAGACCCGGCGTCATCTTCGCATCCGCCGAGCCCTCGGGGCTTGCTTGAGCCAAGGTACGGGGAAAGCCCGCTCGCCCGGTTCTGAGGGGGGCGGCGGCGCAGCAATGCGCCGCCGCATCTGACGGACGAGTGCCTGCGCGCGGGATGCGATGAGAGCGAGGGCGAGAACTGGGCGGTCAGCGCCGCCGGGATCGCCCCTCGCTGTCCGGTCCGCGATGGACTGAAAATCTGTCGCCGGAGCGCTCGACCGTACATATGGTTGCCAGATGCCTGATGCGATCTTCACCCATCCTCGTCTCGCCCTCATCTACGACGCTTTTAATGGAGACCGCGACGATCTGACGGCCTACCTCACCATCGCCGGCGAGTTCGGCGCGGACCGTGTGCTCGATGTCGGTTGCGGGACAGGATGCCTGGCGATCCTGCTTGCCGACAGCGGCCGCACGGTTGTGGGCGTGGACCCGGCCGAGGCATCGCTCGAGGTCGCGAGGTCGAAGGATCCAAGCGGAAGGATCTCCTGGGTTCACGGCGATGCAACGACGGTGCCGGCGCTCGGTGCCGATCTCGCGACGATGACGGGGAACGTGGCGCAGGTCTTTCTCACCGACGATGGCTGGACGCGGACTCTCCGGGGCATCCACGCCGCACTCCGCCCGGGTGGTCACCTCGTATTCGAGACCAGGCGTCCGGAACGTCGGGCGTGGGAAGAATGGGCCGCTGACGCTGCTCCGGTCACCCTCGACATCCCAGGAATCGGATCAGTGGAGCAGCGCCTTGAGGTCACCGACGTGAGCCTGCCGCTGGTCTCCTTCCGCTACTTCTACAGGTTCCTGGCGGACGGCGCAGCCGTCACCTCGGACTCGACACTCCGGTTTCGTGACCGCGACGAGGTGGAAACGAGCCTGGTCGCCAACGGCTATCGAGTGCTGGACGTACGAGAAGCCCCTGATCGGCCAGGTCGCGAGTTCGTGTTCGTCACAGAGCGCACGACCTGAAGCCTGTGGGTGCCACTCCGCTACGAGCCCTTCCCGACCCGGTCGAGGACGATGTCAAGGTCATCCGGCATGACCGCCTCGGCGGGCTGATCCACGAATACGCGCAGGTCGCATAAGGCATAAGGTGGCCGGGTTCTTGGCACCCACAGGCTGTTTCGCGCTCGCCCCGAGATCGCGACAAAACGAGAAATCACAGGTCAGGGGCCATGTTTATGAGCAGGGCGGGTGGGACTTGAACCCACGACCCACGGATCACGAGTCCGCCGGTCGCAGGGCGCGCAGTCGTGCCGCCTCGGTCGCGGTGACGTTCGGGTCCGCCAGACGCGCCGTGACGACCTCGGCGGTGCGCGACGCCGGATCGGTACGGCATTCCCGCTGGAACGCCCGTAGCAGGGCACGCCTGCGAAGCCGGGCGGCGAACCCCGAGACGTCGCCGTTCCGCACCAGCACGAGGGTCTGGGCCACGTCCGCCGCGGGATCCCCGGCGGCGGCGTTGCACCAGTCGATGACACTCGGCCCGCGGTCGGTGAGGATGACGTTGGCCGGGTGGAGATCCAGGTGCAGCACCCGGTGGTCCGACTCGCCGGCGAACCGGCGCGGGAGCCAGTCGGGCGCGGTGACCGCGTGCAACGTGTCGTGCAGCTCGCCGAGCAGCCGGCCGTACGCCGTCGTCCGCCAGGGCCGCCGCCGCAGGGCCTCCAGCATCGTCGGCCCGTGCAGCCGTTGGAGCACCAGATCGGTGTCGGTGACCTCGTGCACCCGCGGAACCGGGTACCCCTGAGCCGAGAGGTAGGTCATCAGGCGCGCCTCCTGGTGGGTCGGCCCATCCTGGCGGTACCGGCGCAGCACCCGATCGTCGCCGAGCGCGTACACGTCCGCGGTCCTGCCCCTGGCGATCAGCTCCACGGCCGTTTCCCGTCATCACCGGATTCCCTGACGATGGAGTCGAGCAGGAGCCCGAGCGCGGTCTCGAACAGCTCGTCCGGATCGACCTTGGGGAGATGGTCGCGGATCGCGTGGATGTGGGGGTGGGAGTCGGGGTCGGCCGCGCGGTAGGCAAGGCTCGTCCCGGCGACCTCGGCCGCCTTGGTCTCGGGGGCGAGGCTGTGGAAGGCGGCCTCCCCACCCGACCACAGGAGCGCGAAGTCGGCGACGACCCGGTAGAGCATCGCCGCCCGGGCGCCGTCGAAACCGGCGCCGATCAGTGCGCCGATCATGGTGTCCGCCGCGCGCATCTCCGCGGTTCCCCTGGTCGTGCGCGGCCCGGACAGGGCCGCGGCCGCGGGGTGGGCGAGGTAGGTCGCGCGGACCCTGCGGCAGAGCTCGGCGAGGGTGTCCGCCCAGTACGGGGCCGCGGTGAAACCCTCGAACGCCTCCTGCAGCAGCCGGTCGGCGACGGCGAGCAGCAGGTCGTCACGGCCGTTGAAGTGCCGGTAGACGGCGGTCTGGTCGGCGCCGAGCGCCCTGCCCAGCCGGGGCATGCTGAAGGCGGCCGCCCCGTCCTCGTCGAGCAGGCGCAGCGCCGTGCTCACGATGAGGTCGGGGGTGAGTGCCCCGCGGGGCAGGCGGGGACGTCGCTGAGGATTGCTCACCGGGTCATCATCTCAGGTCGCCTCCGCGTCCGGCTGGAATTCAAAGCCATGGACCAAACTATAGTCCAAGGCATTGACATCGCTGTGTCCCGGGTGTTTGCTCAGGGGCCATGAACGAGAAGCCGGCGGACCTGGTTCTCATCGACGGCCCGGTCTTCACCGCCGATGCCGTCAGGTCGTGGACCGACGCGGTCGCCGTACGCCAGGGACGGATCGTGGCGCTGGGAGCGCCGGCCGTCAGGGAGCTGATCGGCCGCACCACCGAGGTGGTCGACCTGGCGGGCACCCTGGCGATCCCCGGATTCGTGGACGCCCACGCGCACCCGGTCTTCGGGGGCCTGGGACGTGCCAGGTGCGACCTGCTCGCGGGAGAGGGGAACCTGGCCGCCCCGGCTTTGGTGGGCGCGGCCGAAACGCTGGCCCGTGTCGCCGCCTACGCCGCCGCGCACCCCGGCCGCCCCTGGATCGTCGGCGGCGGCTGGTCGATGGACCACTTCCCCGGCGGCACACCGCGCAGGGAGGACCTGGACCGCGTCGTGCCCGACCGGCCGGTGTTCCTGCTCAACCGCGACGGGCACGGCGCGTGGGTCAACAGCAGGGCACTGGAGCTGGCCGGTGTCGACCGGCACACCTCCGACCCGCCGGACGGCCGGATCGAGCGCGACCCCGACGGCACCCCGACCGGGACGCTGCACGAGAACGCGGCCGAGCTGGTCTCCCGGCTGCTGCCCGCCGTCTCGCCCGAGGAGTACGCGCAGGCGCTCATGGAAGGCCAGCGCCATCTGCACTCCCTCGGCGTCACCGGCTGGCAGGACGCCCTGGTCGGCGACTACCTGAGCTACCCGGACGCGCTGGAGACCTATCGCGCGGCCGCGGCCGACGGGCGGCTGACGGCCCGGGTGGTGGGTGCGCTGTGGTGGGACAGGGACGCGGGCGTGGCACAGCTCGACGACCTGGTCAGGCGCCGGGCCACGAGCACGGTCGGCCGGTTCGCCGCCACCTCGGTGAAGATCATGCAGGACGGCGTGTGCGAGAACTTCACCGCCGCGTTGCTGGAGCCGTACCGGTCGCCGGGCGGGGGAGGGGAGAGGCGGGGGCACAGCTACCTCGACCCGGGGGCGCTGGGCGAGGCGGTACGCCTGCTGGACGCCGAGGGCTTCCAGATCCACTTCCACACGATCGGCGACCGCGCGGTGCGCGAGGCCCTCGACGCGATCGAGGGCGCACGGGGCAGGACCGCCGATCCGGAGCCGTCGCGGGGGCGTGGCCACCGGGGGGACAACCGTCACCACCTGGCCCATCTGCAACTGGTCCATCCCGATGACGTGCCACGCCTGCGGCGGCTGCGGGTCGCGGCCAACATGCAGGCGCTCTGGGCGGTTCGCGACGAGCAGATGGCCGAACTGACGATCCCGTTCCTGGGCGAGGAGCGGTCACGGCGGCAGTACGCCTTCGGCGCGCTGCGGGAGGCGGGGGTCACGATGGTGGCGGGCAGCGACTGGCCCGTCTCCAGCGCCAACCCCCTGTGGGGGATACACGGCGCGGTCAACCGGCTCGTCCCCGGTGACCGCGAGGGCGAGCCCTTCCTGCCCGAGCAGCGGCTGGCGCTGGCCGACGCGCTGAGCGCCTACACCGCGGGGGGAGCGTGGATCAACCACCTCGACCACCTCACCGGCACGATCGCCGTCGGAAAGTACGCGGACCTGGCCGTGCTGGACCGCGACCCGTTCGAGGAACCGGCCCACGAGGTCGCGGACGCGCGGGTGGACCTCACCTTCGTCGAGGGCGTCCTGGTTCAGGAGCGGACCTCCCGATGACCACGACCGGGGCCGGGCGGGCGACCTCGAGCGTCCTCCCGGCGACGACCTCGCCGAAGACCACCGGATCAACCTCAAGAGAGGATCCCTGATGGAAACCCTCAGGATCGGCCCGGCCCCTCTCCACCCGGGAGCCGAACAGTTCATGGTGCCCATGCGCGACGGCACCCGGCTGGCCACCGACGTCTACCTGCCGCCCGCACCCGGCAGGCACCCGGTCGTCGTCTCGCGCATGCCGTACGACAAGGCGAGCGCGTGGATGGCCGTCGACAGGATCGCGCCGCGCTATCTGGAGCGCGGCTACGTCTTCGTCGCCCAGGACGTACGCGGCAAGTTCCGCTCGGAAGGCGAGACCATGCCGTTCGTCCACGAGGTCGAGGACAGCTACGACACGCTCGACTGGGTGGTGGGGCAGCCCTGGTCGGACGGGGCGGTCGCGATGACCGGCGACTCCTACCACGGCTACACGCAGTGGGCGGGAGTCGCCGGCGGTCACCCGGCGCTGCGGGCCGTCGCGCCCCGGGTGACCGGTACCGGCATCTCGGACATGCTCCTCGCCGGCCGGGTGAGCTGCCTGTACCAGGCCGCCTACTTCGCGCACATGTGGGTGGACAGGGACGTCCACTACTACGAGACAGACTGGTCGGTCCGGCCGCTGAGGGAGGTCTTCGAACCCGCCTTCTCCGCGATCGGAGCCCGCTCCGCGGCCGTGGACGCGATGCTGGCCGGTTGGCCGCCGGTCAACCCGTTCGCCTCCCGGCACCCGTTCACCGCACGCCCCGTCCCGGTGCTGCACCGGGTCGGCTGGTTCGACAACCTCATCGACTTGTCCATGCGCGACCACTCGGCGCAACTCGCCGTACCTGCCTGGCGGGACCTCGCCTACCTCGACGCCGACGCCTGTGACCACCACACCTACCATCTCGTCCAGGCCCCCGTCGCCCCCGCGGACGACCACGCGCTCGACGCCGCCCTGCTGGACCGGATCCTGCCCCGCTACCTCGGCCGGACGCTGGACTTCTTCGACGTGTTCGTACGAGGGCTGCGGCCGGTCACCTCGCTGTCGCGGGCGACGTGGTTCCAGGGGCACGACGGCGAGCGCACGGCGGGCGAGTGGCCGCCGCGGGACGCGGTGGAACTGCTCCTGCACCCGTCGGGGAACGCGCTGGCCACCACGCCGGAGACGGGTGCGCGCGTCGTCAGGTGGACACACGACCCGGCCGATCCGGTCCCGTCGATCGTGAAGGATCCGTGGGTCTTCCTGCACGAGTACCCGGACGAGAGCCCGCTGCACGACCGGCCCGACGTGGTGGTCTTCACCGGTGAGCCCGCCGGGCGCCCGCTGGACCTGACCGGGCCGGTCAACGCCCTGGTCGCGGTCGAGACCGACGCGCCGAGCATGCACCTGTTCGTCAAGCTCCACGACGTGGCCCCCGACGGCTCCGCCCACATGATCTCCCGCGGGCAGGCGCTGATCACCGGGCCGGCGGGCGTCCAGGTCGATCTCGGCCACACCGGCTACCGGCTGCGGTCAGGCCACCGGCTGCGGCTCGTGCTCTCCTGCAGCGACTACCCGCTGTTCGCCCCGCACCCCGGCACCGCCGAGGACCCGTGGTCGGCGACCGCCACGCGCCCCTCGGTCCAGACCCTGCGCCCGGCGGCCACCTTCCTCTCCCTCACTGTCACCCCGTGAGCCCCTGACCGGACATCCCGTGCCCATGGTCAGGCGGCGGTGACGACGCCGGAGGCGCCGTCGACGGTGATCTCCTGGCCGGTGACGATGTGCTCGGTCGCCCCGCTCACGCCCACCACGGCCGGGATGCCGTACTCGCGGGCCACCACGGCGCCGTGGGAGTTGGCGCCGCCCATCTCCATCACCAGGCCGCCCGCCGTCAGGAACAGCGGGGTCCAGCCGGGGTCGGTGGAGGGGCAGACCAGGATCTCCCCGGGTTCCAGGTGCGCGCCGACCGGGTCGAGGACGACCCTGGCGGCACCGGTGACGGTGCCCGCCGAGGCCGGGGTGCCGGTCAGCGCGCCGTCCACCGGCGCCCGTACGGCGGTGGCCTCCGGTTCGGTGCCGTCGGACAGCAGGACGCGGGGGACGTGCCTGCGGCGCAGTTCGCGGGCGGCCTCCGCACGCCGCCGCGCCACGAGATCTCTCAGTGTGGCCTCCGTCGGCGCGATGGCCCTTGGCGAGGCCGGGCTGCCAAGGGCCGCCCTGGCCTCGTGGAAGGTCAGGAAGAAGACGTCGTCGGCGCGGGAGAGCAGGCCACGGGAGACCAGCTCGGCACCGACGGCCAGTAGCTCGGCCCGCATCGCGGCCAGGGCGGTCACCACGACGTACTTGGGCATCTCACGCAGGCCCGCCAGCGCGCGGGTCCGGCCGAGCGCGAAGCGGACGAGGCGCCCGCGCGGCCCTCCGGCACGCCCGCTCAAAGTCTTGATCATGACAGTGGCCTCGGTGGCGCCCCTGGCGAACAGCGCGTCGGGGGCCAGGGCCGGGTCCTCCAGCCGCAGGTAGTTGGCGAGGACGCCGAGGATGTGGGTCGGCTCCTCCGACCAGCGCGGCAGCCCGAGGTCGATCTCGGCGACCGCCCTGACGCCGTAGCCGGAGAGGAAGTCCGCCAGGCCGTCTCCCAGCACGCCGGGCAGCGTCCCGGCGTGGAAGCGTTCGGCCAGCTCGGCGGCGGGGGTGCCGAGCAGCAGGGAGGCGGCCTCGCCGTCCTCGCGGATGCGGGCGGCCAGCCGCCACAGCGCCAGGTCCATCTCGGTGGTCACGTTGTGCGGGAGCCCGCGCAGCACCGTCTCCAGCTCACCGGGCCGGGCCCGGTCGCCCAGCACCAGGGCGGCCAGGCCGAGCATCGCGAACCCGGCCGCCGCGGCCGGGGCGATGGCCGGCAGCAGCGGGAAGATCTGGCCGCCCAGCATCCGCTCGACATGGTCGAGACGCTCGGCCGGGGCGGCGCCCCGCGGTGCCGGGAGCCGTCCCCGCAGACGCTCCCGGAGCAGCTCCACGTCCCGATGCGCCGAGGCGGGGTCGCGCAGGGCCCGTACGAAGCGGCGCGGGATGTGGAAGCGGGCCGCGATCCGCATCGCCCGGCGCAGCGGCGGCCGGAGCGAGGGCTGGGTGACGCCGAACCGGGGGTCGTCGAACAGTCCGCGCAGCACCCTCGCGGACCTGGCCTCCATCACGTCGAGCACCTTCGGGAAGAGCACCCGGCCCACCCGGCTGCGAATGAGGCCGGTGACGTCGAAGAACAGCCGCCCGCCCGCCTCGGCGACGGGCGGGGCCCCGGCCGGCCGGTCGGCCACCGGCATCCCCAGTATCTCGGACACCGATGACGAGAGCAGCCTGAAGGCCGACATGCCCATGGGGGTGATCGGCCGGTGGAGACCCTGGGCCAGGCTGAAGCAGAAGTAGATCCGGGTGTCGCCGGGCCCGGAACCTCCGGCCGGCGTCTCCACCGCGGTTCCCGTGTCGCCCGTCACGGCGGGAGCACCGCCCGCCGGGCTCGCGGCCGGCTCCGCGTGGTGGGGGATCGGGTAGAGGGTGGTGATGGGACGCGCCTGGGTCAGCCAGAGAACACCGGCGGCGTCGATGGCCCACTCGATGTCCTGGGGCGCCCCGTAGTGCCGCTCGACCCGGTCGCCGAGTTCGGCCAGCGCCGCCAGCTGCGTGTCGGTGACGCAGGCACTCTCCACGGGGTCCGCGGGGGTCTCGACGTGCTCGACGCCGCCGCCCGCCAGCGACCGTACGGCCACCTGCTTGTCTCCCAGGCGGCGCTCGGTGATCCGGCCGGTGGCGGTGTCGAGCACGAAGTGGTCGGGATTGACCGCGCCGGAGACCACGGCCTCGCCGAGACCGGGACTGGCGTCGATCACCGCCTCGCGCCGCCGCCCGGTGACCGGGTTGGCGGTGAACATCACCCCGGCCACCTCGGACTGGACCATCTCCTGGATGACGACCGCCAGGCGCACGGCGCCGTGGTCGATGCCGTTCGCGGCCCGGTAGGCGACGGCCCGGTCGGTCCAGAGCGAGGCCCAGCACCGCCGGACCGCGTCCAGCACGGCGTCGGCGCCGATCACGTTGAGGTAGGTGTCCTGCTGCCCGGCGAAACTGGCGTGCGGCAGGTCCTCGGCGGTCGCGGAGGAGCGGACCGCGACGGGGCCGTTCGCGCCGCTCCTCGCGGCGTCCGCGATGTCATCGGGGACCGGTGCGGCGAGCACGGTCTCGCGGGCCTTGGCGGCCAGCGCGTTCAGGGCGGCGACGTCCTCGGCGGGCGTGGTGGCGAGCGCGGTGAGCAGATCCTTCAGCGCGGTCCGTTCGGTGACCCTGCGGTAGGCCTCGGTGGTGACGCACAGGCCCGGGGGAACGGGGAGCCCGGCGGTGGTGAGCACGCCGAGATTGGCCGCCTTGCCGCCGACCAGGGGCAGCATCTCCGCCCCGATGTCCTCGAATCTCAGGATGAGAGGCAGCGGCGCCTCCTGCCGAGACCCCGCAGGAGGCGTCGGGGATGGGATGTCGCCGGCCAGCCGGTCACGCTCCACGCCGTCCATCGGGCCGCTCCCTGTGTCGCTGCATCTGATGCGTGCTGCAACGTTAGGCCGGAGAGGCCAATAAATCAACAAGTGATGAATTATCTGCCGCGCCCGCCCGGCCAGGGCTCGTCATGCCTGTCCCGCCACCGCTCGGGGCCGGGAAACGGAACGGCGACGGCGCCGGCCTGGTGAGGCCGGTGCCGCCGCCGCGAAACGCGAGTCCGGGGGTCAGTGTCTAGTTGCCCCAGCCGAGGAGCCAGACCTGGCCGCCTGCCCCGTAGCGGTTCTTCTGCCACGGGTATGCCCGGGAGGAGCACACGCCCGTGTAGGGGTTGTAGGAGGTGCAGAAACGCCATCCGTCCGTGACGTCCCAGACGTTCCAGCCGACCCCGTACGCCTGGATGTTCTGGCAGCCCTCGTACATGTAGGTGGGCAGGTTGGTGCTTCCCGTGCAGCTCGCCGAGGTGTACGTGATCTGGGTGCCGTTGCCGCACCACGTGTGGTAGCCGAACCCGCTGAGGCCCGGAGCCCCGTACGTGGTCGTCAGATACCAGCAGCCCGACGTGAAGTTACCGGAGGTGTTGGAGAACTGCCTGGCGGGCGACTGGATGCCGCTGGCGAACTTGCCCTGGTTGGTGTCGATGATCCTGGGAGGGGTTTCCTGCTGGCGGGACATGTCGATGTACTTGTCCAGCCCCCTCCTGCGGATCTCGTCGGCGGTCAGGGCGCGCGCCGTGGGCCTGGGGGGCGGGTCGACCCGCTGGACCGGGGCGGCCGGCGAGCCGCCCGGGGCGGCCGGCGGGGCGGGTGAGAAGGCTCCGAGGCTCAGGACGGCGATCGCCGCGAACGCGCAGCTGACCGTGACTCGGGCGAATCGTCGATTCAATGGCATGCGGCATGCTCCTTATCAAAACGGCGCGCCGTGGGCAGGGGCGTAGGCATCCCCGTCCACGGGGCGAGCTTGATGGCGTAGGAAATATATAAGCCCGCCTTTCCTGGAGTGCGGAATCTGGTTTCCGGCAGGGTAAACGAAAATTTCCCCGGGTAATCGGCAGGAGGTCTTGCGTGACCTCGCCGCCTGTGATTTCACGGGCCTGGCCAGGCCGCAGGGAATCCGGTACGACGTGTACGAAAGGGATTATGAAGGACCGGCGTGTTTTTCCGGCAGGCGGCTCCGGCGCCTTTCCTGGGAATTCTCGAGAGTAAGCGGATCGTGCCCCGGCCGGACTTCTTTCGCTGATTTACCGCCCGTTTGGGGGACGTGTTCCGACAAGCGTGCTCAATCCGGTACCGGGGCCGGGCGCGGCGTTCGTTTCCCGGGAGGGTCGCCCGGTGCCCGTCACTCCGGCGCCCCGGATCCGGGCCTCTCGCGATCGTTGGAACCGGCGTGGGAATCGGATAGGAAGGAGAGCATGACTACCGAGCAGACGTTCGTCATCGTCGGAGCGGGCCTGGCCGGGGCCAAGGCGGCGGAGTCCCTGCGCGAGGAGGGCTTCTCCGGCCGGATCACGCTGATCGGCGCCGAGACCGAACTCCCGTACGAGCGGCCCCCGCTCTCGAAGGCCTACCTGCTCGGCAAGGAGGAGAAGGCCAAGGTCTACGTCCACGACGAGGGCTGGTACGCGGACAACTCCGTGGAACCGCTGCTCGGGCGCCGCGTGACGGACCTCGACCGGGCCGCGCACCAGGTGGAACTGCACGACGGGCGGCGCATCCGCTACGACAAGCTGCTCCTCGTGCCCGGCGCCTCACCGCGCCGCCTCGGCGTGCCCGGCGCCGACCTGGACGGCGTGCACTACCTCCGCAGCCTCGACGACTCCGAGCGGCTGCGCGAGGCGCTCCGCGGCGGGGGCAGGGTGGCCGTCGTGGGCGCGGGCTGGATCGGGCTGGAGACCGCCGCGGCCGCCAGGGAGTACGGCTGCGAGGTGACGGTCATCGGGCCGAGGGCGGTGCCGCTGCACACCGCGCTCGGCCCCGAACTGGGCGCCTTCTTCGCCGACGTGCACCGGCGGCACGGCGTCGACCTGCGGCTCGGCCGCGGGGTGACCGGGCTGCTGGGCTCCGGACGCGTCCACGCGGTCGCCACCGACGACGGGCAGGAGGTCGCGGCCGACGTGGTGATCGTCGGTGTCGGCGTGAACCCCAACACCGAACTCGCCGAGCGGGCCGGCCTGGCGGTGGAGAACGGGATCGTCGTCGACGAGTCACTCCGCACCGACGACCCCGACGTCTACGCCGCCGGTGACGTGGCGAACGCGTTCAACCCCCTGTACGGCACCCGCATCCGCGTCGAGCACTGGGCCAACGCACTCAACGGAGGGCTGACCGCGGGTAAGGCCATGCTCGGCCGGCCGGTCGTCTACGACCGGCCGCCCTACTTCTTTACCGACCAGTACGACGTCGGCATGGAGTTCTCCGGCTGGTTCGCGCCCGGCGGGTACGACTCCGTGGTCATCCGCGGAGATCTGAGGTCGGGCGCCTTCCACGCCTTCTGGCTCGCCGACGGGCGAGTCGTGGCGGGGATGCACGTCAACCAGTGGGACGAGGGCATCGCACCGGCCCAGGATCTGATCCGCAGCGGTGCGACCGTCCGCCCAGAGCGGCTCGCCGACCTCTCCGTACCGCTGAGCGACGTCACGAAAGGCTGACGCACGGCCTCGCCCCCGGCACGGGAACCGGAGCGGCCGCTCGCCCGTCCACGGGTAAGGAGCCATGGGAAGAGGGGCCGTAGGAGGCGAGCATGACCCCCACCGAGAACGTGACCATAGAGACACGAGGCCACCGGGAGTCGCTCGCGCTGACCGGGACGGTCTGCGACCTCTACCAGGCGGTGTTCTCGTTGCCTCCCTTCAACGGGAACCGCGCGGAGTTCGCCAACCAGCGCTCCTACCTTCCCCGCCTGATGGACCGGCCCGGATTCCGGCTGACCACCGCGCGCTCCGGCCCCGAATTCGTCGGCTTCGGGTACGGGTACCTGCTGCCCGCCGACGCCGGCTGGTGGACCGGGCTGGCCGAACCGGTCGACGAGGAGTTCGCGGCCGAGACCGGGACCAGGACGTTCGCCATCATCGACTACGGGGTGCTGCCCGGCTGGCGTGGCCTCGGGGTCGGGCACCGGATCCACGACGAGCTGATCGCCGGATCCGGTGCCGAGCGGGCGACACTGTCGGTGCAGCCCAGGGCCGCGCGGACCCAGGCGATCTACCGGCGGTGGGGGTGGCGGAAGGTGTCCCACAAGCTGCTGGACCCGCCGATTCCCGCCCCGGTCTTCGACATCCTGGTGCTGGAGAAAATACCCACGGCACGCCGCCGGTGAGCCGGCTCGTCAGACGATTCGCGAGGTGATTCGCCAGGTGATTCGTCAGGCGATGAGCTGGAGGGCATGCAGCTTCTCGTCCAGAGCGGCCACCTGGCGGGTTCTCGCCCACGGGTTCAGCGCCTCGCGGATCTCCACCACCGAGCGGGCCAGCCGCGGCGAGGTGTTCCGGCAGGTGAGGCGGGCGGCCTCGCCGATATGCTCGCACGCCTCGTCGATGGCGCGCAGCCGCAGATGCGCGCGCGCCAGATCCAGCCGGCTGAACGCCAGGTTGCGGACGAACGTCGGGTCGATCCGGGCCAGGGATCGGGCGGCCATCTCGACGGCGGCCTGGGCGTCGCCCATGTCCAGCAGACACTTGGTCTTGGTCGACAGATACTGCCCGTCGCCGTAGAAGTAGAGCAGCTTACCGCCCACGTCCTCCGTGCCCGCGTGGCCGAGCTCGCGGAGGGCCCGGTCCAGGCTCCTCATGCACCGGGCGTGGTCCTTGTGGCGATCGGTCTTGGCCGAGCGGCGCAACACCGCGGAGTAGGCGCGGGCGCCGACGTCGCACGCGTACGACACCAGTAGCTTGCTACCGGCTCGCTGCCCCCAGGCCAGCGCCCCCAGAGCGTGCTCGACACCCTGGCGGGGATCGCCCTGCCAGGTCGCCAGCTGCGACCAGTTGGCCAGGACGAAGCTGTTCATCGCGTCGTTGTCGGCCCGGTGCGCGGCCGACTTGGCCTGCTCGTAGTAGTAGTTCGCCCCGTTGAAGTCGTTGAGGTTGAACAGCACCCAGGCGGTGAACCTGCAGATGTTGGCCAGCAGGTACAGCAACCTCTCGCGCACCTCGTCCGTCGACGCGGCCGGGATCAGCGACCGCACCAGGTGCTGCTGGGCCAGCACGGTCCCCAGCACCGACTGGGGGCCGAGACTGTCCTCCTGGCGCATGCAGTGATGCAGCACCGCGTCGATGTGGTCGACCGTCGCCTGGTCCACCCGGGACGGCTCGGCGGCGATCAGGGCGAGCCGGCCGAGCTCGTCGTCGTTGAGCCGGTCCAGTAGCGGAGAGGCCGCCGCCGCGGCCGCCGCGGCCCTGACCAGGGCCAGCACGTCGCGCCGGTTCATGGACGCCGCCCACTGGGCGAGAGCCCGTACGAGGGCGTCGTACTCCTCCTCGCGGGTCGACCCGACCGGCGCGGGCCCGGCGGGCAGGGCCGGCAGGGTCGCCAGCACCCCCTGGATATCCTCGTGGCAGAGGCTGCCCGCGGCTCCCGCGGCCACCAGTTCTCGTCCCCGGAGTCGGGCGGCCGGGGCGTTGTGCTCGTCGGCATCGCGGTGGTCTTCACCGTCGACCAGATCGGCGGTGCGGCAGTGATAGATACGGGCCAGCCGGTTCAGACCGGCGATCGGCGGCTCGTTGCCGGTGGGGCCAGGCCAAGCCTCCCACGACCCGAGCTTGCGGGTCGTCAGTGGCTCGTTCGGCCAGTACTCGTTCCATAGATGGCAGACCTTGGCTTGTGTGAGTCGATGCGCCTCCCGGAAGCCCTGACGGGAGTTCAGGTGCCAACGTCGCTGGAACTCCGCTGCGACCTCCGCCCACGTGCAACCACGCTCGCGGAGTTCAGCGCTGAAGATGTCCATCTGCTGCTTGACGCTGCGCGGTGCACGTGGCATCGGCTCGGCCTCTCCCGGCGGGTCCTCCGGTGGTGATTCTTCGGGCCGAACGTTACTGGTCGATCACGTTCGGTGACGGCAGAGTGCAGAAATCAGCGACCAGATCGCCGATCCCTGCCGCGTCATCGTCGTGCGAGGTGAATCGACATCCGACAGCGACCAACAGACGTGGTCTCGTCGCCTGTTTCCGGCACGCTCCGCACAGGAGGGTTGAGACAACGCCGGAGCCACCGGATTCGCGTGATCTCATGGCTCGGGCGGGGCGTCCCTATCTGCGCCGGGGACGTGCGACCGAATCTCCGTTGAACCTCCCTGGAGCCATCACATGACCGTGCTCCCCGTCGAACGGCCGGGACCGATGCACTCACCGTTTCACCCCGATCTGGGCGCCCCCGACGAGCTGTCCCTGGACGCGGCCGAGCTGCGGCTGGCGGCGCAGCCGACCGCCGCCTCCCAGGCTCGCGACTTCACCCGTGCGCAGCTGCGCAGGTGGGGCCTGCGGGAGCTTTCCGATGTCTGTGTGCTGGTCGTCTCGGAGATGACCACCAACGCCATCAAGGCCACCGCCGTCCCGCACACCCCGGACGGCTACGCCTGCCCGCACCCTTCGGCCCCCTGTGCCTGCTCGCAGGTCGCCGGCCCGTACCCGATCGTGCTGCGGCTGCGCCTCACCACCGTGGGCCTGTTCGCGGAGGTCTGGGACAGCAGCGACGGCGAGCCCCAGATCACCGAGGCGGGGGAGGACGATGAGAGCGGCCGGGGCCTGCAGCTCGTCGGCGTCTGCACCGACGAGTGGGGCCACTACCGGTCACCGGCCAGGGGGAAGGTCGTCTTCGGTCGCTGGGCTCTGCCGTTCGCCCGGCACGGTCTGGACGTGGTGCCCCGGCAGCCGGCCGCGTACTCCCGGATCCGTACGGCACGTACGTGATCCTCGTTGTGCGACTTTACGGCGGTGTCCTGTTTTCCAGGTAATCGGCTGGATGCCGTGGATTCCAGCCGAATTTGTCGGCCCGCTTTACTAAGGTCTGCTCGGTAGGCGATGAATCTACCGAGCCGGTGTCGACAGGCAAGGGCCGTTATGACGGGTGCCGGCCCATGCCTGCGAAAGAGAGCTCGCGACACCGCCGGAATCGACGGGTACCAGGACCATAGGGAGCACAATGACGGCCAAGGTCTACACCGGGGCGAGCATGTCACTGGACGGCTACATCTCCGGCCCGGCCGAAACGGGATTCGAGC
Source organism: Streptosporangium sp. NPDC001681 (assembly GCF_040298085.1). Taxonomy (NCBI): domain Bacteria; kingdom Bacillati; phylum Actinomycetota; class Actinomycetes; order Streptosporangiales; family Streptosporangiaceae; genus Streptosporangium; species Streptosporangium sp. NPDC001681. The sequence continues at coordinate 118,521 of NZ_JBEOZN010000008.1, forward strand.
ACCTTTTCAAGTGGTATGGCACCGGCGACGTCGAAGTGCCCACCGCGCAGCCGGACAGGGCGTTCCGGATGTCCGCGGCGAGCGCCGAACAATTCCAGGGCCTCGTCGACAGCACCGGGGCGCTGATCGTCGGCCGCCGCCTGTTCGACTCCACGGGTGCCTGGGGCGGCCGGCACCCGATGGGCAAGCCCGTGGTCGTCCTCACCCACAAGGTGCCGGACGGCTGGCCGCGTGAGGGCGACCATTTCACCTTCGTCACCGACGGCATCGAGAGCGCCGTCGAGAAGGCCAGGTCCCTCGCGGGCGACAAGGTGGTGGGAGTCAACGGCGGCACCATCGCCCAGCAGTGCCTCGACGCGGGCCTGCTCGACGAGATCTGGGTAGACCTCGTCCCCGTCCTCCTCGGCGGCGGCACCCCCTTCTTCGGCGGGTTGAAGAACGTCCCGGCCGAACTGGAAGGCCCCACCTCGGTCATCGAGGGCACCGGCGTAACCCACCTCCGCTACCGCGTCCGCTACGCCTGATGTTCCGGGGCCGCGCCCGTCGGGTTGCGACAGCTCGGAAGTGACTCGGGCCTGGCGGGTACGGTTCACGAATGTTGTCGCCTCTATGAGCGGGCGCCCTACTCGGGGTACATCAGAGCCTCCATCGATCCCAGCACGGTTCAGCTTCACCCGTGCTGGTTCCAGGATGTAGTCTCCGAACCGGCGAATGTCGAAGCGCGCTGTCGGCATTGGGCCGGTGGGCGGTCTGAAAGCGGGAACCATGGCGGCGGAGTTCGAGCTCGGCGACTACATCCTGGTGCAGGACGGCAGGGTTCTTGAGATTTTCCACCGTACTTTGTCAAGTGTCAGGCGCTACCACGTGACGTTTCTCGGAGTGGATGCGAAACCGCGCGGCAACGGGTTCAAGGTCGTACTCGGCAGCAGGGGCGGCGACGACCGGATTACCAACGGGGTGCCGCTGAACATGGACGCGGAGGAGTTCGAGCGTTTCCGTGAATTCATCGCCCTGGCGATGGCTGCGCGCGACCGTTCGTAGTGGATGCCTGAACGCAAATCGATGGATCGACAGGAGCCATCCGGTCCGAGCGCGAAGAACGACGAGATCCACGATGAAGTGTTTCGGGTCTGTCGCGGTCCTTTCTTTCGCTTAATCCAACCAGCACGGCGGAACAACAGGTAATCACATGGGCGCTTACCCTTGCCCGTCACCGTGCTGGACGGACGTCATCCGAAGGACTCGCGCCGAGGTCTCTCCGGGCTTCGCGAGGGGCTCACAGCCATTCGGACGACGTGCTTTCCACGGACGCCGCCGGCTTCCAGCGCGCGGTGCGCCCCGGCGATGCCAGCGAGCGGATACACCGTGTTCACGACCGGTCGCAGCGCTCCGCTCTCCACACATCCCGTCAGGTCGGCGAGCAGCCGGTGGGTGGGATTACCGCTGAAGAACCGCACCCGCCGGGAACCGAACACGGGCCTTGTCCCTCACCGCGGTGATCGCCGTCGTGCCCACGCCGGGCAGCGTCGACCGGGGATTCACCGCCGCGTTCCTGACGGCGTTCCCCGACGCGATCGACCACGAGCGGGAACGCGCACGCGCCGAGCACAGCTTCGCCGAGCTGACGCGGCGCGGACGGCCGCGCCGAGAACAAGAAGATCGAGGTCAGTTGCAGAGACTGATGTACCATACCGGCTTGAAATCTATTATTTCGAAATAGCCCGGGGGGGTTGACTGAATCTCAGCGTGTCGCTGGTCGAGGAACTTCACGGTGACGTTCTGATTGTTGTACACCAAACTGTTGCGGTCACCATTGACGCCCCAATTGGTCAGGGCGTACTCAGTGCACTTGTAGAACTGAAATCCAATATTCTGACCACCGCTCCCCACCTGGGTGGTGCAGAATCTGGACGCCGGGCAGCGCTGTGTCCAGGCGACGCGCCCAATGCGGAGCGGGTCCTCCGTGTACTCGGCGCTGGGGCTCACGGTCACCAAGGCACCGGCCGCCCCAGCCTCTGTGGTCTCGTTCGACGCATCGGACGATGCTCGCGGCGTAGCAGTCGGAGTGCCGTCGGTCCCCGCTGCGATGTGGATGACGTCGGTGCGGAGCGGAGCGTCGTCCAGCGTCGCGGCGTTGGTGGTGGTCCCCGTTGACAGCAGTCCCACCGCGACAAGTGCGGCCACGGCGGTTACCCGCTTGATGAGCGTCGCCTTCATGGACCTTCCCTTTCCAAGGTCGTACCAGTGGCGGATCTCGCCACGAAACGACCCTCACAAGGCACGTTTCAGCGAACAAGATCCCGGGGCGGGAAGGTCTGGAATGTTGGGAATCTTGTCCTTCCTTGGCTGTCCGGGCCCGGTCAGCCAAGGTCGGCCTCTGGGAGGGACGGCCATGAACTCGCCCGCACCCACGGCCGCAGCTTTTCCGGATTGCGGACCGCCCAGATCCGGGTGACGCGGCCGTCGGCGACATCGAACGAGGCTACGGTCATGACGGTGCCGGCACGCTGGGCCACCAGGCCCGGCACACCGTTGACCGACCGCTCCAGGAGTTCGAACCCCGGAGCCTTGTCGGCGATGGCGACCATGTACTGGGCGATGCGCGCACCGCCTTCGATCGGGCGCAGGACGGTACCGACCATGCCGCCGCCGTCGGCGGTCATCACGGCGGCCGGGTCGAGGAGCTCGACGAGGGCCGCGATGTCCTTGGCCTCCCATGCCTCTTTGACATGCCGCACCGCGTCGGCCTGCTCGGCCGCCGTCACCGGAGCCCGCGCGACGCGCACCCGCCGCCGGGCGGAGGCCGCGAGCTGCTTGCAGGCCGCGGAGGTCCGGCCGAGGATGCCGGCGATCTCGGCGAAGGGGTACCGGAAGACGTCGTGCAGGACGAACGCCACCCGCTCGGCGGGTGTCATCGACTCCAGGACGACGAGGAAGGCCATGGTCACCGATTCGTCCAGGACCATCTGGTCGGCGGGGTCGGTGCCATGGCCGCGGTCCCACTCGGTGTGGTCGGGCAGCGGATCGGGCAACCACGCGCCGACATAGCGTTCACGCCGGGCCCGCGCCGCGCCGAGCACGTCCAGGCAGATGCGGCCGGTCACCGTCGTCAGCCAGGTGCCGGGGGACACGATCTCGTCCTGTCGACTTCGTGGCAGCGCGTACCAGCGCGCGTAGGCCTCCTGTACGGCGTCCTCGGACTCGGTCAGTGAACCGAGCAACCGGTAGGCGACATTGATCAGTTGGCGTCGCTCACCGGCCATCTCATCGGTGCTCGCCCCAGCCGCCCCCATGCTCCCGACAGCCTCCTCGCCTTACCTTTCGCAGGCCCGCGTCGTCGGGCTGGTGAGACCTTATCGACCTACTGCCCCCGGGGCGGAAAAGGGGACCGTGGCATGGCAAACCAGGCGACGGCACAGCGCCGCTTCTCGTTTCTGCAGATCGCGATCACCCTGCAGACCCTGACCATCTTCCTTCAGGCGGTCTCCGCCGGACTGCTGCTGACCTCGCCCTACGGAGAGACACTGCACAGTGCCGGAGCCCGTGTGATGTACGGGGCGTCGATGCTGTACGTACTCGCGGCGGTGCTGGCGTGGAAGCCGGGCGGCGGCTCGCCCCGGCCCGTCTGGCACGCGTCCGGCTTCCTTGTCCTCGCCTCGGTCCAGGTCCTGCTCGGCATCGCGCACATACCGTCGGTCCATCTCCCCCTGGGCGTCCTGATGTTCGGACTGAGCGTGCTGGCGCTGGCGCGGCGCTGAAGTCCGATACGGGGCATTCTCAAATAGCGCGCAGGCCCCGGTCGGCGAAGGCGATCAGCCACTCGAAGCTCTCGTCGATGTCGGCGCTCCACTGGAAGCCGTTGGCCACCTGCAACGTGGCGAAGCCGTGCCAGAGGCTGCGGAGCATGCGCAGGGCGTGGTCCATGCCGGACTCTCCGATCTCGTAGCCGCGCAGGACCGCCGTGAACGCGTCGAGCAGCCGCTGGCCCGCGGTGGCCAGCGGATCGTCCGGGCCGGACGGTTCGGTGCCGATCGTCGCGGCGTACCGGCCGGGGTGCTCCAAGACGAAGGTGCGGAAGGCGTGCGCCGCGGCCGCCAGGGCGTCGCGGCCCGCGTACCCCTGGATCGCGCCGCCGACGGCGTCGGCGGCCTCGTTCAGCGCCAAGACCGCGATGCGCCGGTTGAGGTCTTCCTGGCCGCTCACGTGCTTGTACAGGGACGGGGTCCGCACGCCCACCCGCTCGGCCAGCAAACCCATCGTCAGGTTGGCGAGGCCCACCTCGTCGGCGAGGGCGGCACCGGCCGCGACCACGGCCGCCGGGTCCAGGCCGGCCCTAGGCACGAGCGGCATCCGAGCGGAGGAAGGCGAGCATGAGCGAAACCACCTGGTCGGGGAACTGGTCGTGCGGGTAGTGCCCGGCGCCCTCGATCATCTCAAGGCGACCGAGACCGGACGGCAGGGCATCGACGATCGCCGAACCCTCGGCGTGCGGGTCGGCCCAGTCGGGGTCGAGCGTGCCCATCACCACCAGGACCGGGCAGCGGACGTCGCCGAGCTGCGCGCCGGCGTCGGTCGGGGCGCTGCGGCCCATGCCCTGCATGGCCTTCATCCGGCCCGGCTCGCGCAGCAGGGAGTCGATGCGGCCGAGCCGCTCGGCCCAGTCGGCCGGTTTCACGCCGGGGTAGGCCACGTCGAGGTACGAGCGCCAGAGCGGCACGCTGCCGAACGCGGCCGTACCGAGCAGCCGCAGCATGCCCTGCCGGAAGCGCCTCACCCGCAGGTCGCCGAGGCTGATCGACTGCTTGCGGGTGAACGGCGCCAACTCGACGACCGCGGTGATCAGCGAGGGCTCCCGCGCCGCGGCGATGGTGGCGGCGCCGCCGGAGACCGAGTGGCCGACGAGCACGGCCGGGCCGCCCAGGTGGCGGATCACGGCGAGCAGGTCGCCGGCGATGTCGGTGCGGCTCCAGGCCGGCCAGCCGACGCTGGACTCGCCGCAGCCGCGCAGATCGACCGCGGCGACCCGATAGCCCGCCGCCACCAGCGGCGGGATCACCGCACGGTACGCGGCGCGGCTGTCGCCCATGCCGTGGGCGAGAACGATCAGCGGGCCGGACCCCGCCACCTCGTAAGCGATCGTGCCGCCGTCGACGGCAAGGTACTCGGTCACGACATCCTCCAGATCCGGCTAACTCTGTTAGCTAAAAGCTAATATAATTAGCCAAACCTGTCAACGACGAAACCCCCAGCACTCGAAGCGACGCCGGTGCGGATCACGAAGACGAGGTCGTACGCCTGCCACGAGGCCGGATACTCCGCTGGTCCCGCATTCCGCACGTGCCGCATCGTTGCAGGTCGGCAACTGCGTCCGAGTCGGCAACGTGGGTGATCACCCCAGGCCGACCGGGGTCACGTGCGGAATGCAGGGCTAGTGGCCGATCTTGTCCAGCTCGGCGAGTTCCCCGTCGGAGAGCGAGAGTCCGGCGCCGGCGACGTTCTCGCGCAGGTGCGCCACCGACGAGGTGCCAGGAATCAGCAGGATGTTCGGCGACCGCCGCAGCAGCCAGGCCAGGGCGACGGACATCGGCGTCGCATCCAACCGGGAGGCCACGGCCGACAGCGCCGAGGACTGCAGTGGGCTGAAGCCGCCGAGCGGGAAGAAGGGCACGTAGGCGACGCCCTCTTCGGCGAGCTCGTCGATCAGCTTGTCGTCGTGGCGGTAGGCGAGGTTGTACATGTTCTGCACGCACACGATCGGTGCGATCGCCCGTGCCTCGGCGACCTGTTCCGCCGTCGCGTTGCTGACTCCGAGGTGGCGGATCAGCCCCTGCCGCTGGAGTTCGACGAGCGTCTCGAAGGGCTCGGCGAGCGAGCCGGGCTGGGGTCCCTGAGCATCGCCGAGCCGGAGGTTGACCAGGTCGAGCACCTGGAGGCCGAGGGTTTCCAGGTTCTCGCGGACGGCACGGCGCAGGTCTTCGGGCCGCCGGGCCGCGGGCCAGCCGCCGTGCTCGTCGCGGGTCGCGCCGACCTTGGTCACGATGTGCAGCGATTCCGGGTATGGGTGCAGTGCCTCATGGATCAGCTGGTTGGTGACGCGCGGTCCGTAGGCGTGGGCGGTGTCGATGTGGGTGATTCCGAGGCCGACGACCTCGCGGAGGACGGCGAGTGCGCTGTCGTGGTCGGCGGGCGGGCCCATGACCCCGGGGCCGGCGAGCTGCATGGCGCCGTAGCCGAAGCGGGTGACGGTGAGGTCGCCCAGGGTCCAGGTGCCGCCGGGAAGCGAAGTGGAGAGCGTGCTCATGCCTCTGTCTTTCGTGTTGAGCTGGTGGTGGTGCATAACGGTTCGCTGCATCAGTTTGGAGAGGTAACTTTCTGGCGGGAAGTAGGCACTTTGGAGTGCGTAAGACACCCACGGGTGAGAGGAGCGGTCGATGGCAACGACGACGGCGGCCCAGAAGAGGGCACAGGCCAAGGCGGAATATGACGCTTTCCTGGCGGTATGTCCTAGCCGCAAGCTGCTCGACCGGATCTCCGACAAATGGGTCGCGCTGATCCTGGCCGCGCTGGGCAGCGACGGCTCGCATCAGTTCGGCGCCGACTGCGCCGGTGAGCCCCGGTCGATGCGCTACTCGGAGCTGGCCCGCCTGCTGGCCGGCGTCAGTCAGAAGATGCTCACTCAGACACTGCGCTCCTTGGAGCGTGACGGTCTGATCACCCGCACCGCGACGCCGACCGTGCCCGTCACGGTCTCCTACGAGCTGACCGACCTCGGTCTCTCACTGCACCACATGATGCGCGGCCTCAAGACCTGGGCCGAGACGCACATGGACGACGTGCTCGCCAACCGCGCGACGTACGACACCCGCACCACCTGAACCAGGGAGCGGAGACGTCGTATCGTCGATTCGAAGTCCGGGAGTCGCGGGTGAGGTCGGGTGAGGCGGTGCGCAGATCACCTCCCGTCGCTGTCGCACGAGTCCGTACAACAGCGCGATCCACATCGCGTCCGCCCAGGTACGCAGACCGTACAGGCGCACCAGTTCGGCCAGGTCGGCGGGCGGGTGCCGGGAAACGGGAGCGCGTGGGCTGTCGGGGCGGGGCAGGTTGGTGGCCAGGTACCAGGTCGCCTTGGCCGGCAGCCTGCCTGGGTCGGTGGTGACGATCACCAGCCGGACCGCCTGGTGGGGCCCGTGACCGGCCCACACCGCATCGGCGGCCCACCAGGTGACGGTGCGGCCATCCCAGAGCCGACGTTCCACCGGGGTCCAGGCCCCTGGATTATCGGAGCCACCCCAGGCCGGCTCCCGGGCGGCCTCGACGGGGGTGTGCACCGCCTGGACCTGGGCCCACGAGCCCTGGCTTGGTTTGAGCGCCGGCACGAACGGCAGCCCGGCGGCCCACAGCTCGCCGGTGAAGGCCGCGTGGTCGCCGTAGAAGCAGTCGGCGACCACGGCCCGAAACGACACGCCGGCCGCCCACGCTTGCTCAATCAGCTGTGCCGCCGGCTGCGGCTTGGTCCGAAAACGCCGGGTTGCTGCGCCCGCCGGGCAGGCCGACGACTCGCCGATGTCCTGCCGCTGATGGCGCTTCACTTCCATGATGGGGGTCGTCAGTTGACCATGTCCTTAGGGCACGGATGAGACTCGCTGCCATGAACACTGTGGATGAAGTTCCCATGAACCAGAGCCGCCGCACGCCCGTCCGGCCGGGCTGGCCCGAGCTCGGCGTCGCTGTGCTCGCGGCCGCGATCCTGTACGCAGTCGGGTCGACGATCGCCTACCTGCTGCCGGCCGACTCCCCGGTCTCGCCTGGCCAGGCGAACTTCCTCGTCTCGGGCCTCGCGCCGCTCGGAGCGTTCGTCGTCGCCGTGCTCATCCGCATCCGCGACGTCCGCCCCTTCGGGATGCGGCGCGTGCATCCCGGTTGGCTGCTCGCGGCCATCGCGATCGCCCTCGCGTGCTTCGCGCTCAGCTGGCCGATCTCGGCGATCTTCGACCCGTTCTTCCCCGGGTCGGAGAGCGTCCAGCAGGGCTATCGCGACGCTGCGCGCTCGGGCGTGCTCTCCCTCGTGGTGACGATCGTGCTCGGCGGCCTGCTGACGCCCATCGGTGAGGAGGTCCTGTTCCGCGGTGTGTTCGCGAGCTTCCTGTTCCGCTGGGGCACCTGGATCGGCGTGATCGTGAGCGCGGCGGTCTTCGCCGTCGCGCACGGCATCAACAGTGTCATGCCGATCGCGTTCGTTGTCGGGCTCAGCACCGGGCTGCTGCTCCGATTCTCCGGCTCGATCTGGCCGGCCGTGGTCGTCCACGTCGTCTACAACAGTGCGGGCTTGCTATACCACGGCATCGGCTACTGAGCTACTCGACGAGCTTCCCCGCGATCGAGACTCACGCATGATTGCCGCGAGGGCGGGGTCGATCGCCTCTTACCGCTGCGTGGCTGTACGTGGACCTGGTGCGCGCGGATGCTCTGGGACCGAACAGGAGGCGCTGGCCTTTCCGCTCCGCGAGAGGTACGCCGTGGTCGGCGATCTGCAACATCGGAGGACAAACGTGCCCGCGATCGTGAGAAAGAGCGCGGGCTTGCCAGCCGAGAAGCGCAATGCCTCCGGCCGGCTCGTCGAAGCGCCGTCACCACCAGCTGGATACGAGCCCTCGATCAACTCGCCTCGCCTGCCAGCGCCTGGGCGCGAGCGAGTACCTTCAGCTGGGCGGCGTTGAACAGCTCGGCGAAAGCGGACGCGATCGCGGCCTCGGCGAACCCAGGGCCGCGCGTCGCCGCGGAGCCGGGGTCCGCCATCCAGGGGAACCGGGCCTGGCTCCGCTGGATCGACTCGGCCAGATGGCGCGCGATGGTCTCGATCGTCGCGTCGTCGGCGTCCTCTGGGAGGTAGTAGAACTCTTCGTCGGCCTCGCCCTCGGTGGCCTCTGTCATGAGCTGACGGAGGTCGTCGAGAGCGCTGTCCTTGAGCACCCCCGAGAACACGGTCAGCAAGGCCCGGTCCCGCTCCGACAATCCTTCGGCGACCGGACCGAACGGCAGTGGGGTGTCCAAGGGGGCCCGGTACTTGAGGATGACAGCCAGCTCCGCGCGAATCCGTTGCAGGCGCTCGATTGTGCGTGCCAGCTCGGCATCGAGCACGCGGATGGCTTCGTCGGGCTCCTCGTCCGCACTCCCCATCGCCCGGATCTGGGCGAGCGACAGGCCGAGCTCGGTCAGCCGCTTGACCTGAAGCAGCCGGACGAGGTGCGTCGTCTGGTATTGCTTGTACCCGTTGGGCGCTCGGCCGGGCAACTCGAGCAGTCCCATTTGGTGGTAGTGCCGCACCGTCTTGATGGTGGTGCCGGCGAGGTCGGCGAGCTGTCGCGTGCTCCAGGCCATGCCCGGGTCCTCCTCTGATGTCGCGCCGGATCGTCCTGGATCGAGCACAGCCCATGTCCAGGGACACGCTCAACCGCCGGGCCCTCGATCCTCGTTGTAAGAGCAGACGACCATCATCATGCTCGTCGAAGACACGGATGCCCACGCTCGGCCAGATCCATCTTCTCTGCGATGAACACCTGGGTCTGGAACTCTGCCACGGTGCTGCCGGTGTTGGTGAGCTGGGCCTTCACGGTGAGCTGCTGGGTGGCCGGGTCCAGCACGGCTTCGGGGGTGCCGTAACCGGCATGGGGCGTGGTGTACCAGGGGAGGCCGCCGAGGTCTTCGGCGGTCGCGGGCCTGATCCTGACCGCCTGGCCGCCGGCGGCGGCCAGCGACATCGACAGCCGGGTGGACGATCACCCTGGGCCCCCGCGCCGCCCTTGTGGGAGCCCTGACCCTCGCCGCTACGGCACCCACCCCATGAAAGACGGGCCCGTCGGCACTGACGGCGGCGTGATGCCCAGGCGGTGACGAACGCCTCCGGCAGCCGTGGCGTCCGGTCTCTTTCGTCGGTGCATGGCGCTGGAAGGCAACAGCATTGTGTCGACGGGCAATTACGTAAGATCTTTCACTTTTAATTATGGGAAGTATGACCGGCAGAGATTCTGAGAACAATATTCGGGTTCGGTAATCTTTATGGTCTGATTTGTCCGATAGGCCGGAGAGGGGTCGTCAAAGATCTCGAACGGTTCGTCGATATTCGGGGCCGGATGCTGATTCGATGGTTACTCCGAATGGCAGTGGCATCATCGGAATCTGCTGTTTATCGGCGCATCCCTGGCTGATATGGCAAAGTGTCCAACCGATATCGATAAGTAAGGGTGGACCGTCCGAGGGATATCGGTGCTGAGGCTGCCCTTCGCATGTCCGTACGAAGAGCCGGTGTTCGGTAACCGAGGTCAAGTGAATCCTTCCCCCTCTCGGAGTGTGGCCGCGGAGCGCCACAGGTCTCCCGGCCTGGTTGCAGGGGTCGGGCGGCACCGCGCCCCGAATCGCGACCGGCTCCACGAAATCGATGCGCTCCGTATCGCCGCGGCTGTCGCCGTGGCGATATACCACTACGTCTTTTCCGGGTACGCGGGCGGTGCGATCCAGGTCGGTTTTCCCGCAGGGAGTGAGATCGCCAGGTTCGGCTACCTGGGCGTGGACATGTTCTTCATGATCAGTGGCTTCGTCGTGCTGCTCAGTGCCTGGAACCGTCGCCCGGGAGCCTTTCTGGTCTCGCGAATCGTCCGCCTCTATCCGGCCTTCTGGGTCGCGGTCACGATCACGACGGTGGTCTCGGTCACGCTGGGTATGGGAAAATATCCCATCACGTTTGGGCAGTATCTGGCCAATTTGACGATGTTCAACGCGTTGCCCGACATTCCCAATGTCGACGTCGTCTACTGGACGCTGTGGGCCGAGATCAGGTTCTACGCGCTCATCTTCGTGCTCGCCTGGATCGGCATCACCCGGAACCGGGTCATCGGAGTGCTGTGGGGCTGGTTGGCCCTGACCTTCCTGCTGCAGAGCGGAGTGCTTCCCTCCTCGGTTCACTCGGTGGCCGACCTGGTGGTGCAGTCGCAGTTCTCGCACTACTTCATCGCGGGCATGGCCCTGTGCATGGTCTACCGGTTCGGCCTGTCGGCGCAGCTCGCCGCGATCGTGCTGATCTCTTTCGTCAACGCCGTCTACCGAGGTATCGAGTTCGCCGGCAAGGTGGGCATCCGCTACCACACCGAGATCGAGAGCGCCGTCGTCGTCGCCGTCGTCGTCGCGATCTTCATCGTGATGTTCCTCGTCTCGCTCCGCGTCACCCAACGGCTCGGCCGCCCCTGGTTCGCCGTCGCCGGAGCCCTGACCTACCCGCTGTACCTGATCCACGCGCACGTCGGCTTCATCGTCTTCGACCGGCTCGGCGACGTCGTGCAGCAGCACGTGCTGCTGGTCGGCACGGTGGTGCTGATGTGCCTGGCGGCCTACGCCGTCAACGTCGCGGTCGAACGCCCGCTGGCACCCCGGTTGAAACGGCTCCTCACCCCGGCGGCTCGATGATGCCGTGCATGTCCGTCTTTCAGGGCCGCCGGGTGGAGGTGCGGCTGATCAGGTGCCAGGAGACGTCGGCGCTCTGACCGGCGGGGGCGGGGTGGCCAAGGGCGGTGCGGGCGCAGTGGGCGCCCTGGTCGCGGAGGGACTGGGCGATCGTGGTGAGCCCGGCGGGGGTGGCCGCGTCGGAGTCGTCCCAGCCGCTGAGGGTGAGGTCGCCGGGGACGCTCAGGCCCAGCCGGGCGGCGGTGCGCAGCGCGCCGAGGGCCAACTCGTCGCTCATCGCGGCGATCGCGTCGCAGGCGTACGGGCCGGTGAGCAGTTCGGCCGCGAGGGCTTCGGCCTCGCGCGCGCTGTTGGTGGAGCAGACGGCGACCAGGACCTGTGACCAATCGCCGCCGGTGGAGGCCCAGGCGTCGCGGTAGCCGCGCAGGCGCTGCCGGGTGACCCGGAAGGTCGAGGCGTCGGGGTCGATTCCCGGAGACGCGCTGCCCGGAGTGGTACCGGGAGGCTCGGCGTTCGGGTCGAGGGCCGCGGGGACGGAAGCACGGACAGGGGCGGAGGGCGCGGGAACGCGACCGCGATCTGGAGTGGGAGTACGCCCGAGATCGGGGAGCGGGCCGGGACCGGCCGTACCGAAGGCGACCTGGGAGATCCGGTCGCGGTCGAGGGGGAAACTCAGCACTCCCGGGCGCCGTGCCCCCGCGAAGACCTCGCGGCCCACGGCAGCGGCGGCGGCGCGGTCGTCCGCGGCCACGAAGAACAGACCGTCGCGGTGGGGGCCGCCGTGGATCACGGCGGGCAGGCCGGTGGCGGTGATGGCGTCGATGACGGGGTCGTCGTCGGCCGTCGTCCAGACCACGAAGGCGTCGACGGCGGCCTCGGTGACCCGGTCGACGTCGGAGGGGGCTCCGGTGACCGGGACGAGCGTCAGCGCCATGCCGTGGTCGGCGCAGACCTGGGCGACGCCGGACAGGAAGCGGGTCGCCTGGGGGTCGTCGAAGGCGTAGGTGAGGTGCTCGCCGAGGACGACGCCCAGGGTGCCGGTGTGACCCCGGCGCAGTGACCGCGCGCCGGGGTGTGGTCCCGGGTAGCCGAGGCGTTCGGCGGCCTCGCGGACCCTGGCCCGTGCCTCGTCGGAGACCCGTCCCGGCTGGCCATAGGCGTACGAGACGGTCATCACGGACACCCCTGCCGCGCGGGCGACCTCGGCCATGGTCACCCGGCGTCGTGCCGTCCGTCCGCTCATGGGCCGAGGATATCTGTGTATCGATACACAATGAGTTTGTGTATCGTTACACACGTGTCAGTGGAGAAGGGTGGTACCCGGGCGCGTACGGCCTATGCGGGTTTTGCCGCGTTCGGTGCTTTCTGGGGAGTGTGGGGTGCCTCGGTGCCGGCTATCCGTGCCCAGGCGGAGCTCGGTGACGGGGAACTCGGTACGGCGCTGCTCTTCATCGGGGCGGGGGCGCTGCCCGCGATGCTGGTCACCGGCAGGGCGGTCGACCGCTGGGGGCTCCGGGTCGCCGCGCTGCTGCTGGTGACGCTCGGCGCGGCGGGGACGCTGGTGGCCGTGGCCGGACGCGACTTCTGGAGCCTGTCGGCGGGGCTGGCCCTGCTCGGCGCCTCCTCGGGCGCGGCGGACGTCGCGATCAACTCCGCGGCGGGCTCGGCGGAACGGGCCTCCGGCAGACCGGTCATCACCCGCGCGCACGGCACCTTCTCCGCCCTGGTGGTGGTCGGCAGCCTCTCCGCCGGGCTGCTCGGCGTCCTGGGAGTGCCGGTCGTCGTACCGTTCCTGCTGGTCGCGGTCGCCACGACCGGTGCGGCGCTCAGCGTTGTCGCCGATGCGCGGGTCGCCCCGGTCGCGGCGGGGGCCGCCCGGGGCGGCGAGCGGCGCGGGAGCAGGGGGCCTGGTCGGCCGAAGTACGCGGTGAGCCAGGCAGGTGAGAGAAAGGGCAGTGGCCGGGCGGAAGTGCACGGCGGCGAGCGGCGCGGGGATGAGGTAAGCCGATCAGGCGGGAGAGGGGTGCGTCTGTTCCCGCTGCTCGTGGTCGGCGGGCTGGGCGCGCTGGCCTTCGCGGTGGAGAACGCCCACCAGAGCTGGGGCGCGGTCTACCTGGCGGACGTGGCCGACGCCGGTCCCGCGCTCGCCTTGGCCGGTCCGGCGGTCTTCGCCGCCGTCGTCGCCCTCACCCGCTTCGCCGCCGGCGCGTTCGGCTCCAGGTACGCCACGACCGTGCTGGTCTCCGGCGCCGTGACGGCCGCCGCCGGAACCCTGCTGGTGTCCGGTGCGCAGTCCGTCCCGGTGGTCCTGCTCGGGCTGGCCCTGGCCGCGGCCGGTACGGCAGTGCTCTTCCCCACCCTGATGGGCGTCGTCGCCGCCCAGGTCGGCGAGGCCGCCAGGGGGAGGGCGACATCCGTGGTGGCCACCGTGGCCTACCTGGGCTTCCTCGCCGGTCCCGTCTACGTCGGGCGCTGGGCCGAGGCCACCGGCCTGTCGGGGGCGATGACGGCCGTCGCCGCCCTGGCCGCCACCCTCGCGGCCCTGTCCTGGCCCGCCCTGCGCTCGGCCGTCCGCACCGGCTCTTGGTGGGACCCCGGTGACCTCCACCATGCGGAGAAGATCAGCGGCCGCACCTTGTGACACCCGGCCGCCGTGCCCCGCCTTCTGATCTGCCGAAGGGTTGCCTTTCGATCTGCCGAACAGCAGGCTTTCGATCTGCCGAGACTCCGAGGTGGCCGGATGGTGCTCAGGAGTTCCGCTCCGGCGCTGTCGTCCATCCTTGGCCTGGGCATTCGATGGCACGAGATGCCGTCCGGTCGTCTGTCTGCCGGAGCCTGGTCGTTCGTTTCCGGGCCAGGCTCCCGCATGTCGGCGGCGTCGGTGACGTCCAACCGCCGGAACGAGGCGCTGCCGCCGTCGGCGATGATCTTTGCCGTCAGCTGTTCCAGCCGGTCCGTGCGCCGCGCGCCGAGGAGGAGGTGATGGCCGTCGGCGGCCAGGCGGAGCGCTGTCGCCTCGCCGATCCCGCTGCTCGCCCCCGTGATCGCGACCACCTTGGCCGATGCCCTCATGCCCGCTCCCGATACAGCACGAGGTGCTCGTGGTAGAGCACGCCGTCGCGGATGTCGCCCGTGGCGGTGAATCCGGTGTCGTCGACGTAGTCCAGATGACCGCCGGTCACCGTGTACCGGCCCGTGTACGCGCTGCGCCGGTCGCCGCGTGCCTCGTCGTACCGGCCGTCCGCTCGCAGCTCCTGGCGGATATGGCCGTCCGCGGTCACCCACATGCCGACCACATCCACCTTGCTGTCATCGGTGGTCCTCGTCATGGTCTTCTCCCTTGCCTGGTGATCTGTCCTTCGTCACCGAGTCTGGGCGGGTCGCGGGCCGCCAACCAGGACACTCACCGCCTGGGTGTGACACACCCGGGCAGGCCGCCGTCTGCCTGTCTAACCTGGGGATATGGCTGACAACGAGCTGGGAGACTTTCTGCGCGCACGCCGCTCGGGCCTGCTGCCAAAGGACGTCGGCATGGCGACCCATGGGGTACGCAGGGTCGCCGGACTGCGCCGCGAGGAGGTCGCCGTTCTGGCCGGTATGAACGCCGACTACTACACCCGCCTGGAACAGGGGCGCGAACGCCACCCCTCACCCCAGGTGCTCGACGCCCTCAGCCGTGCCCTGCACCTGGACGCCGACGCCCGCGCGCACCTGTACCGGCTGGCGGGCACCGCGCCGAACGGGCGGCCGGACCAGACCCGGGACACGGTCGGTCCCGCACTGCGCCAGCTGATGGACGGCTACCCGAACACTCCCGCGTTCGTCATCAACCGCACCCTGGACATCCTTGCCGCCAACGCCCTGGCCGAGGCCTTGTTCTCGCCCTTCGAGCCCGCCGACAACCTCGCCCGGATGGCCTTCCTCGACCCCGCGGGACGGCACTTCTACACCCGCTGGAACTGGGCCGCCCAGGCCACCGTGGCCAACCTGCGGCAGGCGGCCGGGTTCGACCCCGAGCATCCCCGGCTCCGCGAGCTCGTACGGACCCTGACCGAGCAGAGCAGGGAGTTCGCGGCCCTGTGGAGCGCCCACAGCGTGCGGGGCAAGACCCGGGACGCCAAACAACTCATGCACCCGGACGTCGGCCCCCTGAGCCTTACCTACCAGGCCTTCGACGTGCGTGACGCGCCCGGCCAGCAACTGATCATCTACCACGCCGAACCCGGCAGCCCCAGTGCCCAGGCACTCACCCTGCTCGGCAGCATAGGCGCCACCCGGCGACAGCCCCTGGACCGTTCGGCCGATTGAGTGCCCGTGACCTCGTCTGAAGAGACGGCCTGGAGGGGGCGGCGAGGGCTCGTGGTGCTCGGCCGAGCGGGAGAAGGGTGGTTCGTGGCATAAGGTAGATGGCTGTTGCGTTCCACAGGGGCGCATGCAATGACCGCTCGGCGGCCGCGAGAGCGGTATCACCCCGGTCGAAGCCCACCACCCCCGGTGGGCTCCCGAGCCGGGCGGAGTCTCCGTCTGGATGTTGGACGGAGATCTGTTGAAGTCGTACCTCGCCGTGCTCGGTACGCCCGGAGCCTGGCGGTTCCTCGTCCCCGCGTTCGCCGCGCGCCTGCCGTACGCGATGCTCCAGCTCGGCGTCCTGCTGCTCGTGCAGTGGTCCACCGGTTCGTACGGTGTGGCGGGTGTCGCCGCTGCCGCCGCCGCGGTGGCGGCAGCGCTGGCCGGCCCGCAGACCGGGCGGCTGGCCGACAGGTACGGTCAGCCGAAGGTGCTGTTCCCGCAGGTCGCCCTGCATGCTGCCGCGCTGGGCACGCTGCTCGTGCTCGCCTCCGCCGGTGCCCCGGCCCCGGCGCTGGTGGTCGTCGCGGCCCTGGCCGGTGCCACGGTGCCGCAGATCGGTTCGATGGTCCGGGCCCGCTGGGCGCACCTGCTCGGCGGCTCCGGCAGGCTCGACGTGGCCTTCGCCCTGGAGTCCATCACCGACGAGCTGACCTTCACCCTCGCCCCGGTGCTGCTGGTGGCCATCTCGACCGGGTTCTCACCGGTCTGGGCACTGCTGCTGGCGCTGGTCATGATCGTGGCCGGAACGCTGTTGTTCGCCCTGGTCGGCAAGGGCGCTCCCGAGCCGATCCCGGTCCGGGTCCGTGCCCGGCGCGGGGTGCTCCGGCTGCGGGGGGTGGCCGTGCTCGCGGGTGCCTTCGTCGCCATCGGTACCGTCTTCGGCAGCCTCCAGGTCGGCATCACCTCCTACACCGCCGCACTCGGCCAGGCCGGAACGGCGGGGGCGATCTACGCGACCTTCTCGGGGGCCAGCTTCGTCGGCGGCATCCTCTACGGCGTCGTCCGCTGGCGGGTGGGTGCCCCGATCCGCCTCGTGGCGGGCGTCGGACTGCTCTCCGCCGCCACGGCCGTCCTGATGTTCGCCACGTCCATCCCCATGCTGTACGGCGGGGCGGCCCTGGCCGGGTTCGTCATCGCCCCCGCGGTGATCACCGGCTACACGCTGGTCGAGACCCTGGTGCCCGGCGAGGTCAGGACCGAGGCGTTCACCTGGCTCACCGGCGCGATCGGCCTGGGCATCGCGACCGGCGCCGCCGTGGCCGGTCAGCTCGTGGACCGCTTCGGCGAGACCCTGGCCTTCCTGGTCCCGCCGGTCAGCACCGGCCTGGCGGCCGTGCTGGTTTTGATCTTCCTCCGGACCCTGAGGCCTGCCGTTCAGCACTCACAGCCCCGCGAGCTGGCTGCCGCCGCCTGAGGCATACCCGGCTCTCCGCCTGCTGCGAGAACCTGGGACGGACAGTGATCACCCCTGTCCTCACGCCAGAGGAAACACGTCCAGTCGAACACGCGATGATCGTCCGATCAGTCATGGGGCGGCATGATCGGAGTATGTCCGAGCTGGTCAACCCGCTCGGAGCGACTGCGGCTCTGACGCGAATCGCGGAGAGGGACCGTGTCGGGGCGGTCCCTCCGGCGATGAGGCGGGTCAGGCGCCTGCGGCCTGGCGGGCGCGGCGGGCCTCGCGGCGCTCGACGAAGCGGGAGGCGGTGGTCTCCAGGCGGTCGAGGAACTCGGCGAGCTCCTCGCGGGCCTTCTCACCCTCGGCGCCGAGGTCCTTCATGTTGAACACGTCCCACTGACGCAGGACCGGCTGCAGCACGTCGTCCATGTGCAGGCGCAGGTCGTAGATCCCGGCGTGGGCGATGGTCATGGCCTTGCGGGTGAAGCCCTCGATGCCGGTGCCGGGCATCTGGAAGGTGGTGACGACGTCGGTCACGGCGCGCATGGTCTGGTCGGGGGCGAGCTGGAAGGCCGCGTTGAGCAGGTTCCGGTAGAAGAGCATGTGCAGGTTCTCGTCGGCGGCGATCCTGGCGAGCAGGCGCTCGCAGTTCGGGTCCTGGGATGCCTTGCCGGTGTTGCGGTGCGAGATGCGGGTGGCCAGTTCCTGGAAGGAGACGTAGGCGACCGAGGCGAGCACGCCCTCGTAGGAGTTGCTGAAGCCCTCGCTCATGTGCACCATCCGGGCCCGCTCCAGCGCGACCGGGTCGACCGCGCGGGTGACCGTCAGGTAGTCGCGGATGGCGGTGCCGTGGCGGCCCTCCTCGGCGGTCCAGCGGTGCACCCAGGTGCCCCACGCCGCGTCGCGACCCAGGGTCGTGGCGATCTCGTGGTGGTAGCTGGGGAGGTTGTCCTCGGTCAGCAGGTTGACGATGAGGGAGATGCGGGCCTCTTCGGGGATCTTGGTGTCGGACTCGTCCCAGGCGTCCCCGTCGAAGAGGCCGTCATAGTTCCGGCCTTCCGCCCAGGGAATGTACTCGTGTGGGAACCACTCCTTGGCCACCTTGTGGTGTCGGTCCAGCTCCCCCGCGACGACGGGCTCAAGCTCGAGCAGCAGCTCGGTCTCACTGAACTTTCGCATCAGGCCTCTCCCTCAAAGACTACGCAACCGTAACCTACGTTAGCGTAGGTAAGACCTTGCCTGGTACGTGCGACACGTCTCATTTGCTCGCCGGTAAGCGAGCGGAGGGGATGGCTTTGTTGTCAGCCGAGACCTATCGGCTGGTGAGGGCGCCGGGCGTCGTCCGGGCCGGGCTGGATGGGGACCGTCACACCCCGGTCGCTCCCGGGCCGCCGGTGGCCGAGGCGACCGGTCGCGTCGTCGCCGTCCAGGTGGCCTGACCGCAGGGCGGCGAGGAAGACCAGTGTCATCTCGGAGAGCAGCAGCAGACGCTGCGCCAGGCCGTAGTGGTCGGGGCCGCCGATCAGGTCCGAGATCAGCGAGCCCGGGTGGGCGGCCAGGAACCAGGCCAGCAGCGCCACGGACAGGACGGCCGACCCCGCCAGTGCCCGGCTCCCGGACCGGCGGCCGAGCATCCACCCCGCGCAGGGCAGCGCGGTGAAGACAACGGCCGCCGACCAGCGGTGGATCTCCCCGCCGATCGAGGTGACACCGGGCGCCGCGTCGGTGGGGAACGTGGCGGTGAGCAGGAGTCCGAGTGCCGAGGCGACGAACAGCGCGCGCGCCGCGGCGCCGCGCACCGGGTCCACCCTGGCCAGCAGGTACGCGACCCAGAGGCAGCCCATGGCCAGGGCGATCGTGCCGCCGGTCATCGCCCAGGCGCTGTCGCCGCGCAGCGCGTACTCGCTGACCAGGCCGTGCAAGGGGCTCACCGCGCCCGCCGAGGTCAGGTGCGCGTAGCCCATCGCGGCCAGGGCGAGCAGCGGCCCGGCCATCCCCGGCAGCCGGGACGGCAGGTCCTTGTTCATCGCGCAGCCTTCCGGTGAATCGCTGTGGAGTTCATCGCCCCGCCTCCCGGTGAATCGTCTCGGGGTTCATTGCATCGCCTTCGGTGCTTCGCCTCGGAGTTCACCGCGCCATGTCCTGGTAGATCACCGTGCGCTCGGGTGCTCCGCCCCGGAGCGCGCTCCACGGGATCACCGCGCCACTTCCCGGTAGATCGCCTCGAACCTGGCCAGGGAGGCCTGGTGGTCGTGGGTCAGCGCGATGGCGCGGCTCGCGGTGCCCATCGAGGCACGCAGCCCGGGTGAGGCGAGCAGGGCACTCAGGTGCCGCGCCAGCTCCTGGACATCACCCGGTGAGAACAGGGCGCCGTTCTCGCCGGGCCGTACCAGGTGCGGCAGGGCCATCGCGTCGGCGGCGACGACCGGCAGGCCGGTGGCCATGGCCTCCAGCGTGGCGATGCTCTGCAGCTCCGCGACGCCCGGCATGGCGAAGACGTCGGCGGCGGCGTACGCCTGGGGCAGCGCCTCGTCCGGTACGAATCCGAGGAAGGTCACCCGGTCGCCGACTCCGATCCGGTCGGCCAGCCTGGCCAGTGCGGTCCGTTGCCCGCCGGTGCCGACCAGCGCGATCTGCGCGTCGGCGTTGTTGAGCACGTGCGGCAGGGCGCGGATGAGCTCGTCCAGCCGCTTCTCCTCGTCCAGCCGGCCGACGAACAGGATCGTGTCCCGGTCGGGCAGGCCGAAGGCCCCGCGCGCCCACGCCTTCGGCTCGGCGCGCGGCTGGAACCTCGCCAGGTCGATGCCGCAGGAGACGGGTTCCACCGGCGGGCCGAAGCCCTTCGCGGTGAGCAGTCCCGCCGCGATCCTGGTGGGCGTGGTGACCCGGTCCGCCCGGGAGAAGACCCGGTTGAAGTCCTTCCAGGCCAGCGCGCCCGCCCTGGTGCGGAGCCGTTCGGGGATGTGCGCGAACTGGAAGAGGTTGTCCGGCATGAAGTGGTTGGTCGCCACGACGGGGATGCCGGCACGCCGGGAGGCGGAGATCGCCGCGCGGCCGACGATGAAGTGCCCCTGGGTGTGGACCACGTCAGGGGAGATCTCGTCGATGAGCCGGTCCAGCCGGGTCGGCACCGAGACGCGCATGGTCGGGTGGACCAGCACCGGCGCCGAGCGCAGCCGGTGCACGGTCACTCCCTCCACCCGCTCGGTCCTGGCCGGGCCGGTGTCCGAGGCGCACACCACGTGGACCTCGTTGTCCCGCTCGGCCAGGCCCCGGGCCAGCCGGTGCGTGAAGTAGGCGGCGCCGTTCACGTCCGGCGGGTAGGTGTCGGTGGCGATCAGCACCCGGCGAGGCCGGGTGGGAAGGATGGCGGGGGCCCGCGCGGGGATCGGCAGGGCGGTGGCGGACGGCATGGCCATCAGGACTCCGTTCATCGTGCTGTTCATCGTGCTGTCGCGTCGGGCGACGGGGACATCGGGGTGGTACGGGCCAGTGAGACGGTTCCGGCGGCGGTGAGCGCCGCCGCCGCCAGTGCGGTGAGCACCGCCGCCACGCCGGTCGGCAGTGGTTCACCGAGCAGGAGGGCGCCGAAGACGACGGCGGTGAGGGGGTCGGACACTTGGAGGGCGGCGAAGGCGACGCCGAAGTGGCCGACGGCGTAGGCGCGCTGGAGCAGGGCCAGTGCGATCAGAGCGGGCATCGGGACGGCGAGCAGGAACCAGAACTCCCCGTTCCCGTCGACCAGGACCCGGGTGAGCGTGGCGGTCGCGCCGTACAGCACGCCCGCGCCCATGGCGAGCAGGCAGGCTCTCGCGGCGGGGGAGGCGTGCCTGGCGGCGGCCCACAGTGCCAGGGAGGCGGTGGCCGCCCCCGCGAGCAGGGCCACCGCCTCCCCGGTGCCAAGGTGTGGGTCGCCGCTCTGGTCGGGCACGACCAGCACCAGGCCGATCAGCCCGATCGAGATCACCGCGGCGGCGGCCAGCTCGCCCGGCCGCGGTCTGCGACGTCGCAGCGCGGCGGCGCAGGGCAGGGCGAACAGCAGGCTGGCCACGCCCATCGGCTGTACCACGGTGAGCGGGCCGTACTTCAGCGCGACGACGTGCAGGGCCGTGCCCGCCGCGATGGCCAGGCCGCCGAGCAGCCACCTGGGGCGCCGGACAAGGTGCCTCAGCAAGGCGCGGGAGGTGCTCGACGCCTCGAACTGCTGCAGCGCGGCGCCGAGTGCGAAGAACAGGGAGCCCAGCAACGCCAGGCCTGCCGCCAGCACGGTCATGCGCACTCCTCCCAACCAGATGAAGCCACGGCGAGATGACCGGATCGCCTCGGGAAGGCGTCCGGTGGGGGTCTCGCGATGAACAGTGGAAGCGTCCCCTGGCGGGAGGTGCCGGAGCCATCGGGGTTAACCCTGACTTGGCAGGGAATTCCCCGAGATTCGCATCGGGGCTGTTGACTGGCTGGCTTCTCTTATCATAGTTTCGCGGGCATGGATCTCGTGGGCGCCTGGCGCCTGGTCGAGTGGCGGATCGTCAGTGCCGGGGGAAGGGTTTCGCACCCCTTCGGCACCGACGCGGTGGGGCTGCTCTGCTACACCCCCGACGGCCACATGAGCGCGACCATCGCGCGCGCCGGGCGATCCCCGCTACCCGGTGCCAGCCCGCGGAAGGCGCCCCCGGAGGCGCTGGCCGAGGCGTTCACCTCGTTCTTCGCCTACGCGGGCCGCTACGAGATCCGCGACGGGCACGTCGCCCACGACATCGAGCTGTCGCTCAACCCGGCCTTCGCCGGCACCGTCCAGATCCGCGAGCTGAACGCCGACGGCGACCGTCTGGTGCTGGCGGCGGAGGAGGACGGCCGGTGGCACACCCTGATCTGGAAGCGATCATGAACGCCGCCGCCGGTGGAGTGCTTCGGCGTCCGGGGGCTCCCTTCGCCGTCAGTCACCGGAGGTGACCAGGCTCGCCTGCGGTTCCGCCGGGACCCGGCGCCGGCGCAGGTAGCGGACGGCCTCGACCACGGCGGTGATCGTCACGGCGATCCCGAGACCGAGCAGCAGGCCCTTGACCGGGTCGTTCTCGAAGGCAGCGCCGCCCACGTAGCCGATCAGTCCCGAGTAGAGCGCCCAGGACAGCGCGGCCACCGCGTCGAAGAGGGCGAACGAGCGCCGCGGGTAGGCGACCGCGCCCATCGTGAGGGTGCAGGCGGTCCGGCCACCCGGGATGTAGCGGGCCACCACGAGGATCAGCCCGCCCCGCTCCGCCAGCGCCCGCTCCGCCCAGGCGAACGTCTTGCGGCTGCGCCTGCCGTTGCGCAGCCGGTTGTTGGCGCCGCGCCCGATGGCGTACGAGACGTGGTCGCCCGCGAACGCGCCCAGCGCGGCCGCCGCGATGACCAGCGGCAGGTCGGGCGCGCCGGTGGCGGCGGCGAACACCCCGGCGGTGATGACCGAGGTCTCCGCCGGCACCACGGGGAAGAACCCGTCGAGTAACGCCAGCGCGAACAGCGCCAGATAGATCCAGGGAGATGCCATCGCATCGTGCAGGGTGTCAAGGATTGCCTGTGTCACACCGGGCTCCAGTCAGGGGGCGGGGATGTCTCGCACGGAACGCTGACACCCCTGGCGATCCCCGGGTATCCGGGAGAACCCCCGGGGTCTCCGGTCATGTCCCTGAGATCACCACGAGATCCGTCCCACCGACCCTAGGAACCGGGCGGGGCCCGTCACATCCTCCGAATGGCCCCACCACCTCCGACTTTCGTCGGGGAGTGACCGGGCTCGGGGTCCCCGCGTATGGAGCGGGGATGCTCAGTTGAGCTGCCAGATGGCGAGATTCAGCGAGGACGCGTAGGTCACCCAGAGCAGGTAGGGGGCCAGGAGCCAGGCGGCGGGGCGGCTGATCCGCCAGAACAGCACGATGTTGAGCACGATGGCCGACCAGAGGACGACGATCTCCGCGAACGCCAGGCCGTACTGCCCGGCACCGAAGAACAGCGGTGTCCAGGCCGCGTTGAGGACCAGTTGGACCGCGTAGACACCGAGCGCCGGGGTCAGGCCGCGCGCCGACCAGGCGAGCCAGCCGGACAGGGCGATCATGACGTACAGCACCGTCCAGGCCGGGCCGAACAGCCACTGCGGCGGTGCCCACGGCGGGCGCTTCAGCGACAGATACTCACCGCCGGCGTTGACCGCCGCCAGTGACCCCACCACCGCCACCAGCACGAGCGCGATGACGAACACCGGAAGCCCGGCCCAGCGTTTCGGCATCCGACCCATGACCATGCGAACCTCCCCGCCCTCTTTTCGCGCGTCCACCGCACGGCGGTTGCCCGCTAGGCGGGCGGGGTGGCGAGGGGGTCGTAGTGCAGGCGGCGTAACACCCGGCGGAAGGCGTACAGCGAGAAGGCCACGGCCAGGCCGCTGATCACGGCCACGGTCGAGGTACGGACCAGCAGGTAGGTGCCGATCGACTCGTGAAGCAGCAGCCAGATGCTCACCGCGGAGTTGGCCAGCAGCACGAAGGCCCACAGCAGGGTGATACGGGCGAAGAACCGGCGGACCCGCTCGTGTTTCAGCACCGCCGACGGCAGGTGGATGTAGTCGAGGGTCAGTCGCTGCACCAGCGGGCGGTTGAGCCGGACCGAGGCGAGGAAGACCATGCTGATGCAGATCGTCCCCAGTTCGGGCTGGAGGAAGTAGAGCACCGCGCTCCCGGTCCAGAACCCCAGCAGCGCCCGGACGGTGATCGCGATGACGGCGAGGATCATCGTCCCGGGCACCGGGATCCGCCGGACCAGCCGCCACCCCACTCCCGCGTACACCCAGGTGACCGCCGCGACCAGCGCGCCCCGCAGGCCGAGGAGGGCCAGCGCGGCGTAGAAGACGGCCAGGGGGGCGACGACGCCCTCAAGCAGTCGCGGCGCCGCCTGTCTGGCCAGGGCGGCGAGGCGGGGGAGGACGATGGGCTGATGGCTCATGACGCTCCACGGGCTGGTGCGGTGGTGGGCGCTGGATGTTCGCGCCTACCCCGGCACGCCGTATGCATGCCGGCCATGTCGAGGGCGATCGCGGAGACTGCCGTCTCCGGCTGTTCACCGGCCACTCACCGTATCTGACCGAGGTCCAGCATCTCGTGAAAACCGCTTATTACCATCTCAATCGGGTGCGAGGGAGGTGTGAATTATTACGATTAATGAAGAGGATCACTTGCCCGGTAACGGTTGAGAAACGGAAGCTTTCCCGATTGGGTCCGGTCCGCGACCATGGGAGACATGGCAGTGCTGAGCACGCGCGCGTCCAGCCGTTCCACCGAGGGCGTTGCGAATGTGGCGGCCCAGCTCATCGGCTGGCCCGACCTGGCGCTGAAACGCACCCGCAGGGGGCTGGGATTTCGCTCCGGCGGCCGGGAGATCGTCAGAATGTCCGGCGATCACACCGCGGAACTGCTCCTCACCACCGACGTGATCGACCGGTGGGCCCGGGTGCTCACCGACTGCCGGCGGGTCACTCCCGGCGCGGACGCCGGGTGGGTGGCCATGACCATCGAGGGGCGGGCCGACGCCGAGTTGTTCCTCTCGCTGGTCAGCGTCGCGATCAAGGTCAACCAAGGGTCGCGGTAGCCAGTCGCACGCCGAAGCCGATGAAGAGCGCGCCCACGCCCGTCCGCAGCGCCGTCGACATGCCGCGGCGGGCCCGGAACTGGCCGGCCAGGAACGCGCCACCGAAGATCAGCGCCGACAGGTAGAGCACGCTGAACAACTGGCAGATCGCACCCAGGATCAGAAACGACAGCGCGGGGGTGCCGTAGGCGGGGTCCACGAACTGGATGAAGAACGAGATGAAGAACAGGATCGCCTTCGGGTTCATCAGGCTGATGACCAGGGCCTTGCGGAAGGGGCTCTCCGCGATCCGCTCCGGTTCCGGGGCCGTCGCCTGCGCGGCCTCGGGAGAGCGCCGTGAGCGCCAGGCCCCCCGCAGCATCTGGAACCCGATCCAGGCCAGGTAACCCGCCCCGGCGTACTTGACGACGTTGAACAGGATCGGCGTCGACTTCAGCAGCGACGCGACCCCCGCCGCGGCGAGCACCATCAGGACGGTGTCGCCGAGGAAGACCCCCATGACCCCTCGGTACCCCTGGCGTACCCCGCGCTGGGCGGCGGTGCTCAGCACGTACAGCGAGTTCGGGCCGGGCAGCAGGATGATGAAGAAGGCGCCGACCACGTAGGTCCAGATGTCGGTGATGCCAAAGAACATGGTGGTGCTCCAGGGGGCGTTACGGGATGCATCGCTACCGTACCGCCGGAAGTGTGCTCGCCGACCCGCGGGTCCGATGGTCAACGGGCGAGCTCGACCGGTTTACCTTTAATCCCTATCGGCTTAACATGAAATCGCTCGGGGGTGTACCGCGAAACAACGAGTGAGGTCGTGAGATGAGCGAGACAGATCCCCCTACCGCGGACGACGGCCGGACGGCGATCAACGAGGACTGGGCGGCGACGGTCGTCGGGCTCGTGCTCCTGGCGCTGGTGCTCGTCGGCGTCATCCCCGTCGGGCTGGTGCCCTGATGAGCACCGGGAAGCGAGAGAAGGTAGAGATCGGCGCGGCCGGCGGTCCCGCGGCCGCCTCCGGGGGCGGCCTGGGGTGGGCGCTGCTCGGCGTCCTGGTCGTCCTGCTGCTGGCCGCGGCCACCCGTTACCTGGACAGGAACGTGCCGGATCTGCTTGAGGGCACCGCGCTCGGGGACGTCGGGGCCGCCGTCGAGTATCCGGTGTACGCGATCATCCTGGGACTGGCGGGAAACGCGGTCCTGACCGCGACCGGGCTGCGCGACCGCCTCGCCGGAGGTTTCCGCACCGAGTTCTTCATCAAGACCGGCCTCGTCCTGCTTGGTGCCTCGATCAACCTCAAGGTGATCGTCACGGCCGCCGGTCCCGCGATCATCCAGGCGATCGTGCTGATCACCGCGGTTTTCCTGTTCACCTGGTGGCTCGGCGGCAGGCTCGGCCTGGACGACAGGCTCCGCGCGCTGCTGTCGGCCGCGGTGTCGATCTGCGGGGTGAGCGCGGCCATCGCGGCGGCGGGCGCCGTCCAGGCCAGGCGCGAGCAGCTCGCCTACAGCGCCAGCCTGGTGATCGCCTTCGCCCTGCCGTCCATCTTCATCCTGCCCTGGCTGGCCGGGGTCTTCGGGCTCAGCCCGGAGGTGGCGGGGGCGTGGATCGGCGGCAACATCGACACCACCGCCGCGGTGACCGCCGCCGGCGCGATCGTCGGGGACGACGCGCTCGCGGTGGCGAGCATCGTGAAGGTCACCCAGAACGCGTTGATCGGCGTGGTGACCATCGCGCTGACCGCCTACTTCGCCTTCCGGATCGAGCGCCGCGCCGACGCGGCACGCCCAGGGCCGGGAGAGTTCTGGCGGCGTTTCCCGAAGTTCGTGCTCGGCTTCGTCGCGGCCTCCGTGATCGCCACCTGGTGGCTGTCCACGGTGACCGCTGCGGACGGCAAGGCGACCATCGGGGTGGTCAACGACCTGCGGGTCTGGTTCCTGATCCTGGCCTTCGTCAGCATCGGCCTGGAGTTCCGGGTGGCCTCGCTCAGGGAGGCCGGCTGGCGTCCGGTAGGGGTCTTCGCCGCCGCGACCCTGGTCAACGTGGTGGTCGCCCTCGGGTTGGCGCTTCTGCTCTTCAGTGGTTTCGACATCGGGTGAGAGTCGGGTGAGCGGGCGTCCGGTGCGGTTCGCCGCACCGGGCGCCCTAGTCGTGTCGGGGAACGATCGACAAGGTAATCGCCGCGCGCTTTGGACCGTTCCTATCCGATAGGGCGGCGGCTGACGTTTTTGGGCCTTGTGGCAGGACTCTGTCAAGGCTACGATCACGACAACTCTTAGGAAACTTTCCTAAAAGAAGTGCCGAATGGGGGTGCCCTTGGCTCGTGCGCCCCCTGTGACCAGATCATGAGCTGCGAAAACTCGGCGGCGCGAGCCGCCGCAACCGAAGGCCCGACCGTCCGGACGCCTCACCCCCCAGGTTCCACGTCCATGGGAGCGATCATGCGGCGCACCTTTCCCCTCCTCGTCCTGACTGCGGTTGCAAACCCTGGTCGCGCCCTGCCCGCGCCCGGTGCCCTCGCCCCGGCCCTGCCCGGCGCCCCCGTCCCGGCCGCTCTCGGCGCCGCCGTCGCCGCACTCTCACCCGCCGATCGACGATGCCCGGAGCATGCGACGGCGGAGGCACCCGCGACCCGATGAGCCCGGCGGTCCCCGGCGTACCGCGCTGATCAACGGAACGGTCTCACCACGGCGAGACCGCACCCACCTCGCCGTACGGCTCGCGCCCACGTTCGCGCCCGCGCACCTCCCCGCGTGGCGCGGGCCGTACGGTCACCACCCCCCACAGAACGCATGAGGTTAACGTGAAATTACGCGCCATCGCTCGTTCTCTCGTCGCCCTGGCGGCCCTCGTCCTGGCGATGACGGTCGCACTACCCGCCCAGGCAGCCTCGGCCACCGCCGTCTTCACCAAGGTCTCCGACTGGGGGACCGGCTTCGAGGGCAAGTACACGATCACCAACGGCGGCACCACCACGATCAACGGCTGG